>JBKHAE010000134.1:0-8305 GCA_046543065.1 Desulfobacterales bacterium
TAGCTTTAACAGGACCGGGGGTATGGATTTTGCGGTTAGAACAAATTAGCCGTGAGGCATGCTAATTTACTGCTAATTTCCTTGACATAGAAATCTTTTCTGGCTTATTTTAATAAATTTTAGATTTCGTCAAATATATCGCTCGACCGCATTCCCGGCAGCCGCGCGCCGGCCATACGATCGCTTTTATGATTCAGTGAACGAGGAGCCACTTTCATGAATTACAAGGATACCCTGAATCTGCCGCAAACCAAATTTCCGATGAAAGCCAACCTGGCGCAGAAAGAGCCGGCCCAGATAAAGCAGTGGGAGGAGGACGGCCTGTATGAGAAGATCCGGGCCCGGTCCGCCGGCCGGGAGCCGTTTATCCTGCATGACGGCCCGCCCTATGCAAACGGCAACATCCATATCGGGACCGCGTTAAATAAGATATTAAAAGATATTGTGGTCCGCTCACACCAGATGAGCGGCTATGACGCCGTGTTCGTTCCCGGCTGGGACTGCCACGGCCTTCCCATCGAACATGCGGTGGACAAGACCCTGGGGCCGAAGAAAAAGGATATGTCCCGGGTTGAAATCCGCAAGGCCTGCCGGGAGTTTGCGGAAAAATACATCGGGATTCAAAAGGATGAGTTCAAGCGGCTGGGCGTGATGGGGCAGTGGGATGATCCGTATCTGACCATGAACTACCGGTATGAGGCCACCATTGCCAAAAAATGCGCCGAGTTTGCCCTGGACGGGAGCCTGTTTCGCAGCAAAAAGCCCATTCACTGGTGCTGCAGCTGTAAAACCGCGTTGGCGGAGGCAGAGATCGAATACGGGGATGAAGCCTCCCCGTCCATTTATGTCAAATTTGCCTTAAAGGATGACGTTTCAGACAAGATACCAGAGATTTCCGGAAAGTCCGTCTATCTGGTGATATGGACCACCACGCCCTGGACCCTGCCTGCCAATCTGGCCGTGGCGCTGCATCCGGATTTTACGTATTCGGCCGTTGAAGCAGCCGACGGTGAGGTATATATCCTGGCCCGGGACCTGGTTGAAAACTGCATGAAAGAGTTCGGGATAGCCGATTATAAAATTCTGGCGGATGTGGATCCCCATGCGCTGGAGCATCTGAAATGCCGGCATCCCCTTTATGACCGGGAGTCTCTGATTATCCTGGGCTCGCATGTGACCCTGGAGGCGGGCACCGGGTGCGTGCATACCGCGCCCGGCCACGGCCGCGAAGACTTTGACATCAGCCGCCACTATGATCTCCCCGCATTTTCCCCGGTGGATGACAAGGGGTGTTTTACCGAGGAGGTGGATCTTTTTACCGGCCAGTTCGTGTTTAAAGCGGATTCCGCGATTATTGAAGCATTAAAATCAAGCGGGGCCCTGGTTAAATCCGATACCTTCAGCCACTCCTATCCGCACTGCTGGCGATGCAAGAAACCGGTGATTTTCAGGGCCACGCCGCAGTGGTTTATTTCCATGGATAAAACCGGGCTGCGCGAAAAAGCCTTAAAGGCCATTGATACCGTAAAATGGATCCCGTCCTGGGGGCGGGACCGGATTTACGGGATGATCGCCAACCGGCCGGACTGGTGCGTCTCCCGCCAGCGCTCCTGGGGCGTGCCCATTACTGTTTTTTACTGTCGAAAGTGCGGCGCACTCCAGGTGGATCAGGCGGTGATTGACCGGATCTTTGAGCTGTTTGCCGAACATGGCGCAGATATCTGGTTTGAAAGTGATGCGGGTTTCTTTCTGCCCGAGGGAACTAAATGTGAGGCCTGCGGCAGCACGGAGTTTGATAAGGAGACCGATATCCTGGATGTCTGGTTTGATTCCGGGGTGAGCCATGCTGCGGTTTTGGATGACCGGGAAAATCTTCGCTGGCCAGCGGATCTTTATCTCGAGGGCAGCGACCAGCACCGGGGCTGGTTTCACAGCTCGCTTTTAACCGCAGTGGGCTCCAAGAACAAGGCTCCTTACCGGATGGTGCTGACCCATGGCTTTGTGGTGGACGGTGAAGGCAAGAAGATGTCCAAGTCCATGGGCAATGTCATCGCCCCTAAAAAGGTGATAGACAAGTACGGCGCGGAAATATTGAGGCTCTGGGTGGCGGCTTCGGATTACAAGGATGATATCCGGATTTCTGATAACATCCTGAAGCAGTTAAGCGATGCCTACCGGCGGATTCGCAATACCGGCCGATTCATCTTGGGCAACCTCTATGATTATGATCCGGCGGATCACCCGGTGGCAATTAAATCCATGCCCGAGCTGGACCGGTATATGCTGCACGGGTTTCAGGCGCTTATCGGCAAATGCCGGGCCGCCTATGATGAGTTCGAGTTCCATGGGGTCTACCATACCCTCTACAATTACTGCACCATTGATTTGTCCGCCTTTTATCTGGACATTTTAAAGGACCGCCTGTATACGTCTCCGCCGGATTCCGTGGGCCGGCGAAGCGCCCAGACGGTTATGCACATGCTGATCGATGGGCTCACAAAGATCATGGCACCGATTCTGCCGTTTACCGCAGATGAGATCTGGCAGTTCATCCCCTATACCGGAGAAAAGGCACATACCGTGCATATGACGGATTTTCCCGCGCCAAACCCGGATTTTCAGGATGATGAGCTGGCTGCCAGATGGGAGAAAATCCTTGATGTGCGCGGGGAGGTGACCAAGGCGCTTGAAAAAGCCCGGGCGGAAAAAACCATCGGCCATTCCCTGGATGCATCGGTGCGGCTTTTTGCCGGAAAGGATCTGTATGAACTGCTTCTGCCCTATGCCGAGGATCTGCGCGCCATATTCATTGTATCCGATGTTCGGTTAGAACCCGCCGGAAATGCGAACACCGATGGCGAGGGAACGGATATGGCGGATTTGTTTATCAGGGTGACGCCCGCGCCTGGTGACAAATGCCCGCGCTGCTGGGTGTATGACACCTCGGTGGGCGCGGATAACGAGCATCCCGAAATCTGCAGCCGCTGCCGGCAGGCCCTTGTTCGGATTGCCGGCTGAGGAAGCGCCCGCTTTGAGCCCCTGGATAAAAAAATATGCGCGGCTGCCAATGATCGCCGGCCTGGTGGTGATTGCGGATCAGCTCACCAAGTGGTGGGTGCTTCAGGGTATCGGCCGCAGTGAGGTGATCCCGGTCATTCCCGGCTTTTTCAACCTCGTTCATTGGCATAACCCGGGCGGGGCGTTCGGTTTTTTTGCCGGGCAGGGCTCGCAGGTGCGGGCGCTTTTTTTTATCTTTTTTTCCCTGCTCGCGGTGGCCCTGATCTTTTATTTGTACCGGAGCACGCCGGCGAAGTATAAATGGCTCCTCTCCGGCTTTTCTCTGATTGTGGGCGGCGCAGTCGGCAATTTGATCGATCGCATCCGATTCGGCCATGTGGTGGATTTTATCGATTTGTATATCGGCACCGTCCACTGGCCGGCGTTTAATGTCGCGGACAGCGCCATTACCATTGGGATGTTTATTTTCGCCGTTTATCTGATCACCAAAAAATATCCGGTGGAATAACTCGAGCCAGGGCATAAGCTTCTATGTTTCCGATATTAATTCAGTTCAACGGTTTTGTCATTCATACGTACGGGGTGTTTGTCGCCCTGGGGGTGCTCTCCGGCATTTTTTTCGCCCGCTATGAAGCCCGCAGAGTGGGCCTGGACGCGGACAAAATCCTCGACCTCTGCTTTTACATCATTTTGGCCGCTATAGTGGGGTCCCGGCTTTTTTACGTGGCCACGCACATATCCTATTTTATGGCCCATCCCGTTGAGATCTTTACGATATGGAACGGCGGCCTGGTCTTCTACGGCGGGTTTATCGGGGCGGCCCTTGTGGTGCTCATTTACTTATGGGTCTATCGCCTGCCGCTTGGCAAAACCGCGGATATTGCGGGGCTCTCCCTTCCGCTCGGCCATTTTTTTGGCCGCATCGGCTGCTTGTTCGCCGGATGCTGTTATGGCCAGGCCTGTGAGCTGCCCTGGGCGATTACATTTACCCATCCGGAATCCCTGGCCCCGCTCAATGTGATGCTTCATCCCACCCAGCTCTATCATTCGGCTGCCAATATTTTGATTTTTCTGGTGTTGTTTTTTCTGCGCCGCGGCAAACGGTTTGACGGCCAGATATTCTGGCTCTATGTCCTGTTTTACGGCGCGGCCCGGTCGACGATCGAGCTTTTCCGCGGGGATTACCGGGGGGCAATGGTTCTGGATGTATTCTCCGTCTCCCAGGTCATCGGTATCAGCTCTGTGGTGGTGGCGGTAATCATGCTGACAATCCTTTCCAAAAAGGCCAAAGCTTCGGACAAAAATGGCTGAAATCGCTCATCAGGCGCTTGCCAAATATCTCTCCGAGGCCAAAAAATCCGGTTTTTCCCCGGTCTATCTGATCTTCGGCGAGCCCTATCTCTGCCAGAAGGCCTGCCAGGCTTTGATCGACGCGATTGTTCCCGACCCCGCGGAGCAGGCGAAGAGCATTGAATCGCTCGAGCACCGGGACCAGACTCAGGTGGCGGATCTTTTGGAGGATTTAAACACCTATTCCTTTTTCTCAGGCAGCCGGATCGTGGTACTGCGCAATGCCATGGTGTTTACCGGTACCCGGAACCAGGCGGAAGCGATCAAGAAGATCAAAAAAGCCTGTGACAACAGTGACTGGGAAAAGGCGGCGGATCTGTTTTTACGCCTGCTGGGCCGGTCCCATATGGCGCTTGATGATGTCGGGCCGCAGGCATTTGCCGAAAAATTTCAAGTGGATGCAGACGCCTATGAGGGGCTTGACTGGATAAACAGCATTGTCCGGTTTTGTCAGAATCAGGGCCTTCAGGTGCCGGAAGTCTCGGATGAGGCGACGCTTCTGTTAAATGCCATCAAGCGCGGATTTCCCAAGGGGCATTATCTGATTTTAACCGCGGATGCCGCGGACAAGCGGACCGGCCTGTATAAGGCCATCAAAAGCAGCGGCACGGCAATCGACTGTTCAGTGGCCAGAGGGACCCGGAAAAAAGACCGGGATGCCCAGCAGGGCTTGATATATAATCAGGCCCAAGAGATTCTTTCCGCAGCGGGCAAAAAAATGGCGCCCGGGGCGTTTGACGCCATGTATGAGCTGATCGGGTTTGATATGCATGCCTTCTCGCGGGGGCTTGAAAAACTCATCAGTTATACCGGGACCCGGCAGACCATCGCGGCAGCAGATGTTCAAGCGGTGCTTTCCAAAAGCCGGGAAGAGCCGATCTATGAATTAACCGGCGCGGTATCGGATAAGCATACGGCAGCCGCCCTGCGGCTGCTTTCCGAACTTTTGGGTGCCGGCTATCATTACCTTCAGGTACTCATGGCCATTACCAACCAAGTGCGGCGGCTGCTGCTGATCAAGGGGTTTATAAACAGCGACGCCGGGCACCGATGGCAGCCGGGAATCTCCTATGATCAGTTTAAAAATCTTGTGATGCCGATGATTCAATCCTATGATAAGGAATTAATGGATAAAATCAACGCCTGGACGGATGATGCAAACAAATCCGGCGGCGGCCGGGAGAAGAAGCCGGCCACCGAACAGATCATCGCCCGGCAGCCGAACAATCCGTATCCGGTTTATCAGCAGTTTCGCAAAGCGGCCAATTTTTCCGAACAGGAATTAATCGATGCCGTAAGCCGGCTGCACCAGGCGGATGTCTCGCTTAAAACAACCGGCCGGGTCCCGGAATTCGTGCTGCAGGAAGTAATTATTTCGATTTGCAGTAATAATTAGCTGAGAACCGGGTATTATATTTTGGCTAAAACCGAATACCCGATACCTAAAACCCAACACCCAATACCTATTAAAAATGGGATTTATCAGAAAACAGGAAGAAAAATTTGCCTTAAAGCTGCTTGAATGGCGCTATAAACAGCAGGAGCAGCAATTGCCGGACAAATCGGTGTTAAAACAGCAGGCGGCTGATGTTGTTTCCCAGGCACATAGCATCGCCAGGCAGCGCGGCGGCAATGTCATGGCTATTCTAAAAGACATGTTCTCCGCAAAGCGGTGAACCGCTGAATATTTTCTTAACGCACCATATACGCCATGCACCCTGAGGCAAATATTGATGAATACATCGAGGCCCTGCGCGCATCCAGGCGGATGCGGCATCAGGTGGTTTACCACCAGGAAATTCCCCAAAAGCCGCCGGATTATGTGACAGCCAAAAGCGCTTTTTCAGAGGGCGTCCGCCGCATGCTGTCCGCACTGAATATCGAGGCCCTGTATACCCACCAGTATAATGCTGTTGATGAAATCCGAAACGGCCGGCATACAGTCATTTCAACCCCAACGGCCAGCGGCAAGACCCTGATCTATAACCTCCCCGTAATAGAGCGCATCCAGGCCAACCCGAAGTCCCGGGCGATCTATTTGTTTCCCCTGAAAGCGCTGGCCCAGGATCAACTGCGCACATTTGAGGCCATGGCTGCCCACTCTGAGGAAAATCCGCCGCGGGCCGCAATCTATGACGGGGATACCTCGGCCTGGCATCGAAAAAAAATCCGCAGCAGTCTGCCGAATGTGATTCTGACCAACCCGGAGATGCTGCATTTGGCGTTTCTGCCCTATCATTACAACTGGGCGGATTTATTTGCCAACCTGGAAACCGTGGTGGTGGATGAGGTGCATACGTACCGGGGGGTGATGGGCTCGCACATGGCCCAGATATTTAAACGGTTCCGCCGGGTATGCGAAAAATACGGCAGCCGCCCCACATTTGTCTTCAGCTCCGCCACCATTGCCAATCCGGCGGAGCTCTGTGAATCTTTGACCGGCATGCCGGTGGTGACAGAATCCCGATCCGGCGCGCCCCGGGGAAAACGCCATCTGGTGTTTTTGAATCCGGATGCAAGTCCGGCCAATGCGGCGATTATGCTGTTAAAGGCCGCCCTTCACCGGGGCCTGCGAACCATTGTCTACACCCAGTCCCGGAAAATGACCGAGCTGATTTCCGTCTGGGCGGGCAGCCGGAGCGGCCAGTTTGCCGGTAAAATCAGCGCCTACCGGGCAGGTTTTCTGCCGGGTCAGCGCCGGGAGATTGAGCAGAAACTGGTCTCCGGCGAGCTGTTGGCCGTGATTTCAACCAGCGCCTTAGAGCTTGGTATTGACATCGGGGATCTGGATTTGTGTCTGTTGGTGGGCTATCCCGGCACCATTATGTCCACCTGGCAGCGGGGCGGCCGGGTGGGCCGAACCGGAGATAACTCCGCAGTGGTACTGATTGCCGGTGAGGATGCGCTGGATCAATATATCATGCGGCATCCGGCCGCTTTTTTTGAAAAAGGCCCGGAGTCCGCGGTGATAAACCCCTATAATCCGGATATTCTGAAAAAGCATCTCCTTTGCGCGGCCGCTGAACTCCCGCTGGATACCCGTGATGCGTGGTTTAAGGCCGGTCCGGTCCGGCGGTCTGCGGAAAAGCTTGAGCAAAACGGCCAGCTCTTGAAAAGTGCGGAAGGGGACTGCTACTTTTCCGCATTAAAGTCGCCGCACCGGTTTGTGGATCTTCGGGGGGGCGGGGACCAGTTTAGCATCATTGAGTCCAGCACCGGGGAGAATCTGGGCGAAATTGACGGGTTCCGCGCCTTCCGGGAAACCCATCCGGGTGCCATATACCTTCACATGGGCCAGACCTTTCGGGTGGAGAAACTGGATATCAGCACCATGACCGTATCGGTCACGCCGGCCCGGCCCACCTATTATACCCGGGTCCGGGCGGATAAGCAGACGGAAATCCTCGAGGTGTATGCTGAAAAAGCGGTCTACGGCACCCGGATATTTTTCGGCCGGCTTAAAGTAACGGACAAGGTCACGGGGTATGAAAAATGGCACCTGCACTCCAAAAAGCGGATGAACATTATTGACCTGGATCTGCCGCCCCAGATGTTTGAAACCGATGGCCTGTGGTTTCAGATTCCGCCCCGGGTGCAGGAGGCGATTGAAAAGGCCCAGATGCATTTCATGGGAGGCATCCATGCAGTGGAGCATGCGGCCATCGGCATATGCCCGCTGCTTATTTTAACGGATCGGAATGATCTGGGCGGCATCTCCATCCCTTTTCACCCGCAGGTCGGATGTGCGGCGGTATTTATTTATGACGGCATTCCGGGCGGTATCGGCCTGACGCGCCAGGCCTATGCCCGGGCCGAAGATCTGATGGACCATACCTATCAGGTGATAAACACCTGTGAGTGCGAGGCCGGGTGCCCCTCCTGCGTGCACTCTCCCAAATGCGGCTCCGGCAACCGGCCCATCGATAAATTGGCTGCT
>JBKHAE010000024.1:0-35404 GCA_046543065.1 Desulfobacterales bacterium
ACAAATTTATATCATTAAGTTATTTTTAGCTCGGTCCCGGGCGCACGGGCCCAGGGGGAATGAATAATAAGGTTTAAGGTTTCAGGTTTCAGGAAATATTATGCGGGCGAGCCAAAATGCTTCAGACCTGAACACTGAAACCTGAAAATTGGTTAAATCAATTTGACAGATCTTATATTAGGATTTAAATTATTTAGTTACTGTTAATATGATGCGACAGGGCGGTTCAGGCCTGACTGCCCGAGACTTTTCCCCGCCCATATTGTCGTCTGGGTGCACCAAACATCGGCGGAGTGCGTTTATTGGCGATTTATATCCCGGAAGATAAGCTTGCTGAGATCCGAAATGCCATTGATATTGTGGATGTTGTCTCTGAGCGGGTGGCACTGAAAAAAACCGGGAAAGATTATACCGGCCTCTGTCCCTTTCATTCAGAAAAGACCCCCTCCTTTACGGTGAGTGCCACCAAGCAGATATTTTATTGTTTCGGCTGCGGCGCCGGGGGGGATGTTTTTAACTTTTTGATCCGGTTTGAGGGCATCAGTTTTCCGGAGGCAGCGCAGTCTCTGGCGCGTCAATGCGGTATTGAGCTGCCCACGCGTCATATGAGCGCATCGGAGAAACAGGCGGTCTCCGAGCGGGAAAAGCTCTTTGATATCAATAAAAAGGTGCTGGCCTATTACCGGAATCAGCTGCTGCGGCAGCCGGCCGGGGAAAAAGCCCGCGCCTATCTGGAGAACCGGGGCTTTAGCCGGGAAATTATCGATCGGTTCGGATTGGGCTATGCGCCGGAGGGCTGGGACAACCTGATCCGCTTGTTTAGAAAAGAGCAGATTCCGGTCAGCCTGGCTGAAAAGGCCGGGCTGATTGTGCCGCGTTCATCCAAGACCGGCTATTATGATCGCTTCCGCAACCGCATCATGTTTCCGATCGTTGATGCAACCCGCCGGATCATCGCTTTTGGCGGGCGAGTTTTGGATGATGCCACGCCCAAGTATTTGAATTCTCCGGAGACGCCCATATACAGCAAAAGCAGCTCCTTATACGGCATCCATGCAGCCAGGGAGAAATGCCGGGAGACCGGCATCGTATACATTGTGGAGGGCTATTTCGATATTTTGGCCATGCATCAGCACGGCATTGCCAACAGCGTTGCCACCCTGGGCACTTCTTTGACCACCGGGCATATCCGGATGTTAAGGCGCGGGTATGCGAAAAAGGCAAGGCTCGTGTTTGATTCGGATACCGCCGGTATAAAGGCCGCGCACCGCAGCATCGGCCTGTTTATGAATGAATCCGTGGATGTTGAGATTATCGTTCTGCCTGCCGGTGAGGACCCGGATTCCTTTTTGTTCGCCCGCGGCGCGGATGCTTTTTTCGAGCATGCGGAGGCGGCCAGGGGGGCAATTGAATTTTTGATGGAATCCGCCATTAGTGCCCACGGGCTTTCCATGCAGGGAAAAATTCGGGTTGTTGACGAATTAAAGCAGCCCCTGGCGGATATTCGGGACAGTGTGGCCCGGTCCATTTATATCCGGCATCTGGCCGAGCGTTTGGGCGTGGATGAATCGGCGATTTTAGAGCGGGTGCGGGCGGCCAGGAAACAGCAGGACAAAGCGCCGCAAAAAAAGCGCCCGATATCTCAAAATTCCGGGACTGACACCGCTGAAAAGCCGGCTCTTGTGAAAAACCGGCTGGAAGCCCGGATGGTGGCCATGATGCTTCAGTATCCCGAAATTGTGCCAAGTATTGAAAATCAGCAAATCATTGATTATTTTGAAGACATACAGCTAAAAGAACTCGCTGAACTGATTTTATCCCATCCACCGAAATCGACGGATGATATTTCAGAACTGCTGAATCGGATACCGGATGACGCCCAAAGACAGCTTGTCGCCTCGCTGGCAATGGGCAAGGAATGCTGGGATGAAACGAGCTGTGAAAAACTGGTGGCTCAATTTAAGGGCAGTCGGAAACGGCGCCATCAGGAGCTCTTGGATCAGATCAAGGCAGCTGAGCAAAACAAGGATCATGAGCTGCTGTTTAAATTATTAAAGGAAAAACAGAAACAGGCGATACAAAGCGGTTGAGAGCATTTTTCTGTTATAAAAGCATATCGTTTCAGGAGGTTTATCCCTATGGCAAAGAAACCCACTGATTCCCGTGGACCTGCCAACCGAGACAAAAAAAAGGAAAAGATTGAAGAGCTTGTGACCAAGGGCAAGCGGCAGGGATATCTGACCTATGACCAGATCAGCGAAGTGCTGCCCCAGGAGATGATGTCTCCGGAGCAGCTTGATGAAACGCTGATGTGGTTTGATGATCTGGATATTGAGGTAGTCGAAAAGCATAAAAAGATTTCCGATGCCGAGAAAAAGAACGAAGGCGAAAGCGAAAAATTATCAGAGAGTGAGGATGCCGATGAGGTCGCCGCCTTTGGCACGGTAACGGACCCCGTGAAAATGTATCTGCGTGAAATGGGATTGGTGACCCTGCTTTCCCGGGAAGGTGAAATTGAAATCGCCAAAAAAATCGAGGCTGGTGAACAGGAAGTGCTGCGGGCCATGCTGGAGACCACTTTAGGCATCGACAGCATCATCAATCTGGGCGAGCAGATTGCCGCTGGCACTCTGCGGCCCAAACACGTGCTCCGCGACATTGATGAGGGCGATACCATTGTCGATGAGTCGATTCAGATTGAGAAGTTCCTTGAAACCATTGACCAGATCAAGCAAATTGATGAGGAAAACCAGGAGCTTCGGGAAAAAATCTTTTTGGAGGATCAGCCCCCGGATGCCCGCCGCCGCACCAAGCGGGCCATTCGCCGGCGGAACCGGAAAATATTCGAACTCCTGAAGGACTGGCGGCTTGAGACGGATGTGATCGATGAAATCGAGAAGAAAATCAAGGCCCAGGTGGGGTGGTTTGACACGACTCAAAAGGTATTCTGCCAGTGCGCGGCCGTATTTGATGCGCCTTTAAGTAATGTCCGGGAAAAGATCGAGGAAAAGGATGAGGATGAGTTTATCGAATGGGCCTGTACTTGTACCAGTATTGACAAGGGCGAGGTTCGGACCCTGTTCTATGATATCAAAAAGATCCAGCACCAGATTGAGTACCGGGAACGCGAAATCAAGGCGGACATCCGGTCCCTCAAGCGCATTATAAGCAATATCGAAGAAGGCCGCATGAAAGCCAAAACCGCCAAGAAAGAGCTGGTACAGGCCAATCTGCGCTTAGTTGTCTCAATCGCCAAAAAATATACCAACCGGGGTCTGCAATTTTTGGATTTGATCCAGGAGGGCAATATCGGGTTGATGAAGGCGGTGGACAAGTTTGAGTACCGCCGGGGATATAAGTTCAGTACCTATGCGACCTGGTGGATCCGCCAGGCCATTACCCGGGCCATTGCGGATCAGGCCCGCACCATCCGGATTCCGGTGCACATGATTGAAACCATCAACAAGCTGATCCGGACCTCCCGCTACCTGGTCCAGGAGCTGGGCCGGGAGCCCACGCCTGAAGAGATTGCGGAAAAAATGGAGGTGCCGCTGGACAAGGTCCGCAAGGTGTTAAAGATCGCGCGAGAGCCCATATCCCTTGAAACCCCGATCGGCGAGGAGGATGACAGCCATCTGGGCGACTTTATCGAGGACAAGTCCTTTATGCTCCCCTCGGATGCGGCGGTGAGCTTAAACCTGGCTGAGCAGACCCGAAAGGTGCTGGCTACCCTGACGCCCCGGGAGGAAAAGGTGCTCAGGATGCGATTTGGCATCGGCGAAAAGGCGGATCATACGCTGGAAGAGGTGGGCAGCGATTTTGCCGTAACGCGGGAGCGGATTCGGCAGATCGAAGCCAAGGCCCTTCGCAAACTGCGGCATCCGACCCGCAGCCGGAAGCTCAAAAACTTTATTGAGTCCTCGTGATCGGCTGCCGGAGATATGAGATTCGAAGCTTGACAAACAAATTTTAACGGGATACCAAGAGGTGGCTTTTACGTGCAGGTTTGAACGGATTTGCGGGCCCATAGCTCAGCTGGCAGAGCCACCGGCTCATAACCGGTCGGTCCCTGGTTCGAATCCAGGTGGGCCCACCACCCGGCGGGCGGGCTTTATGATGTGTCTGCATGCCGGCCGGCCGAAAACAAAAAGAGGGGACATGGGGACTTGCCCAAAAACAAGAAATCATATGGACTGAATCAAAGGCGTGGGAGTAAAATCCCACGCCTTTTTTTGTCGCCGGAACTGCTATGAATAGTAGAGCATAAAATAATTGTCAGGATAATCAAATGACCCTGGTATCTGATGTCATCGATTTAATGAATGAACTGGCGCCGCCGAATCTGGCGGAAGAGTGGGACAATTCCGGCCTTCAGGCCGGAAGCCCGGCATGGCCGGTTAAAAAGATCATGGTGGCCCTGGATGCCACGCCGGCGGTGATAAACAACGCCTGCCAGCAGAATGCGGATCTTCTGATCACCCATCATCCATTTATTTTTAAGGCCATGAAGCAGCTTGATTACAGCACGCCGCTTGGCCGGATGATCGAGACCGCAATGAACCACCGGCTTTCCATATTTTCGGCCCACACCAACCTGGACTGGACCGCCGGCGGTTTAAATGATCAATTCGCCGAAATGATCGGCCTGAAGAATGTATCGGTGCTGGTGGCGCCGGCGCAGGCGGCAGAGGCCTCGCCGGAGAGCGGTCAGGGCCGCATGGGGGAGCTTGAGTCGCCTCTCGATCTTGCCGGTTTTGCCGGAAATATCAAGGCGGCCTTGAAACTTCAGACCCTTCGCGTGGCCGGCCCCTTTGATATGATGGTCAGCCGGGTGGCCGTATGTACCGGCGGCGGCTCCGGTCTGATGGATGCGTTTTTTGCCAGCAAAGCCCATGTATTTGTCACCGGCGATCTCAGGTATCATGATGCCCGCAATGCCGAGCTTTACAATCGCGGTCTGATCGATGCGGGCCATTTTGCCACAGAGCATATTGTTGTGAATCTGCTTTGCCGCAAGCTTTATGGCGGATTGGCGGAAAAAGGCCATAAGGTATCAGTTATCGGCTCTGACAAAGAAAGCGAGCCGTTTATTAATTTTTAGGGAGCATATTTATTGTTATCCCTTTGGCAGATATGCTATAAGCCGGACTTCAAATTTTAGCCGGATTGATTTGAGGATAGAGGTCCGGTGAAAATTGAATAATTCATCAGTCGGATTGGGAAGATTGAAATGGACAGCCATACCTTAAAAGAACAGATTGAGTTGCTGATCGATCTTCAGGGCAAGGAGATCGCGGCCGCCCAAATAGACGCCGAACTTAAAAAAATTCCGGCGCAGATTACAGAGATGGATGCCGGTCTGGCGGAGATAGAGAAACGATTCGAAGAAGAGAAGGCCTCACTGGAATCTTTAAAGAAAACCTATCGAACCCAGGAAGCCGATATCCAGACCCATCAATCCCGCATTCATAAACGGGAATCCCAGCTTCGATCGGTTAAAACCAACCAGGAGTATCGGGCCATATTAAAAGAGATTGACGGTATTAAAGCCGAAGCCTCCAAAATCGAAGATAATATGCTCCAATGCCTGGATGACATGGAGGCGGCGGAAAAGGGTATTGCTGAAATGAGCCGCGAATACGAGCAGGAGCAGGCGCAGATTTCCGAAAAAAAGGCTGAGCTGGAGGCCTACGCCGAATCCCAGCGCAAGGCCCGGGATAAGCTTTTGGCGGAGCGCGATGAGATCATGCAGCATATTCATGCGGATATGCTCAAGCGCTATGATTTTGTGAAGCGGCAGACCGGAGGGGTGAAGGTTATTGTGGCCGCGCGGGAGGGCATTTGCATGGGGTGTAACATGAATATCCCGCCCCAGCTTTATAATGAACTCCACCGCGGCGATGAGATGAAATTTTGTCCGCATTGTCATCGTATGCTTTATGTTTTATAATTAATATGCAGTCGACGGTGTCCAAACGATCGCTGGATATTATATCCGGAGGAAAGTCCGAACACCGCAGGGCAGGGTGCTCCATAACGTGGAGTCACGGCAACGTGAAGGCCAGTGCCACAGAAACCATACCGCTCCGCGGTCTTATTGTTGCCGCTTGCGCGGCAATAAGAGACTATCGGGGTAAGGGTGCAACGGTGCGGTAAGAGCGCACCAGGTCCCCGGGCGACCGGGGGCGCTCGGTAAACCCCACCCGGTGCAAGACCAAGTAGGGAAGCGTTTTAGGGTGGCCCGCCCGAGCTTCCGGGTAGGTCGCAAGAGATAACGGGTAACCGTTATCCGGAGATGAATGATCGTTGGCCGCATCAGGGTAACCTGGCTGCGGCAACAGAATTCGGCTTACGGGCACCGCCGACCGCATATTTTTAATCAGAAGGCTTTGGAAAATGTTAAAAATAGAAGATCTTGTTGTTAAAATCGGGGATAAACCCATTTTGGACCGGATTAATATGGAAATTCCCGAAGGGGAGACCCACATCCTGTTCGGTCCCAACGGCTCAGGCAAAACCTCTCTGATGATGACCATCATGGGATTTTCCGGCTATGAGGTAAGCAGCGGCCGCATCCTGTTCAAAGGAGAAGATATCACCCATATGCCGATCCATGAGCGTGCCAGACGGGGGATCGGCGTTTCCTTTCAGCGCCCGCCCACCATAGCCGGCCTTAAAACCAAGGATGTGGTTTCGCTGTGCGCCCGCGGCCGGGATGTGGATATCGAATCACTGGCGGATCAGGTGAACTTCTCCCAGTTTCTGGATCGGGATGTGAACCGCAATTTTTCCGGCGGGGAAATCAAGCGTTCGGAGGTGCTTCAGCTAATGGCCCAACAGCCGGATCTGGTGCTTCTGGATGAGCCGGAATCCGGCGTGGATCTTGAAAATATCGTCCTGCTGGGCGATATCGTCAATACGCTGCTTGAAAGAGGAATTAAGTGCCCAAGAACCCTCACCCCCACCCCGCATCGCAAACAGCGGACCAAATCTGCCCTGGTGATCACGCATACCGGACACATTCTTGACTACATTACGGCGGACCAGGGGCAGGTTCTATATGACGGTCATTTATGCTGCTTGAAAAACCCCCGGGAAATTCTGAAGTGGATACGGGAATACGGATATGAGGAGTGTGTGCGATGCGCGATAGTGTAGACAAGAAAAAAACCGCCGATGCGGATTTGAAGCAATATAAACCATCGTCCGGGGGCCATGCCTATATTGAAGACCTGCAACTGGCGGACAAAGACGACTCCCAACGCTGGATTAACGTTGGCGTGGATATTTCAGAGCATAACCGGTCGGCCACGTTTATCCAAAAGGACAGCTCCGTGATCCATTCCCGGGCCAGGACCGAAGGACTTGAGATGTTATCCATCAGTGAGGCCCTGGAGAAGCATGACTGGCTGAAGGACTACATGTGGCAGCACCTTTCCCCGGAAAAGGACGCGTACACCGAACAGGCCACGCAGATGCCGTATAACGGCTACTTTATCCATGCCGGGCCCGGCGCCAAGATTGCCCAGCCGATCCAGTCCTGCCTTTACATGGCCGAAGACGGAGCGGTTCAGAATGTCCATAATATCGTGATCGCTGAGGAAAATTCGGAGATGCACATTATCACCGGCTGTGCCACGGCTTCGCATGCCATGTCCGGCCTGCATCTGGGGGTATCGGAGTTTTATGTGAAAAAAGGCGCGGTGGTTCAATTTACGATGATCCATGACTGGGGCGAGGAAGTCAACGTGCGGCCGCGGACAGCAATTTACGTGGAAGAGGGCGGAGTTATCGTATCCAATTATATTTCGCTTCGACCGGTGGGGTCTCTGGAGATGAATCCCCTGACCATCCTGGACGGCGCGGGCGCGGTGGCCCGGTTTAACAGCATACTGGTCGCCACCCATGACTCCTGGCTGGATGTGGGCTCGCGGGTGATGTTAAACCATCCGGATACCCGGGCAGAGATAATCTCCCGCGGCATAACCGCCGGCGGAACCATCATCGCCCGCGGCGAGCTTGTGGGAAAGGTAGCCGGCTGCAAGGGCCACCTGGAATGTAAAGGATTGATTTTAAAGGACGGCCTGATGCGTGCCATCCCGGAGCTCCAGGGCTATGTGCCGGGGGTGGATATGTCTCATGAGGCGGCGGTGGGCAAAATTGATCAGCGGGAGATTGAGTATCTGATGGCCCGGGGCCTTGACGAGGACGAGGCGGTGTCAACCATTGTTCGCGGATTTTTAAATGTAAATATCGAAGGGCTTCCGCCGGCGCTGGCTGCGGAGATTGATAAGGCCGTGACCGAAACCCAGCAGGATATGATGTAGGCACGCTATGACGCTGGATAAGCCAAAAACCGAGATCTGCGACATTTCATTCGCGGAAAAGGTGCGTTTTTATTCCAATGATTATCTGAAGTGTTTCATGTATCTTTCTCAGTATGACTTGCCGGATAATATATTCACCAAAAGCTTTTTTTCCAAGCTGATCACCACCTCTCATCTGCTTGAGGACTTTCTTGATTTTCACGGGGCCAAAAACAATTCCAAATGGTACTTTTACCGGGAATTGTCCGCTGCCATCCGGCATTTAAGTCTGGGCGGATATTCCCAGAAGCATATCGGCAATCGCCTGGCCTTCTATGACATTGACAGCAAAGAGGATTTCCGGGTGCATGGGGAATTTGTTCTTGAATTTATGACAAATTCACTGATGCAGTTGGCGCCGGTGGTTATCGACGAGGCGGAAAGCCTATGCATCAGCTTGCCGGATACCGCTTATTCCGCAGAGGATTTCCCCGGGGTCACAACCAGTGAAGTGCTGGATTATGATTTTGATGATGAGGAAAAGGATCTTCAGCGCAAACACCTGGTATGGGTCGCAAATGAATTCCTCTCCATTGCCGATGATTTTGGCGCCTATGAGTTCTATGATGTCTATGATCAGGAGGCGCTGAAAGATTTGGTGCCCAGCCGCGTCAATGAGGTGGAGATCAGGCGGTTTGAAATGCTGGTCCATAATCTTCAGTCTTCATTTGATACCTATGTGATCCACGGCGGCTATCGCTACGGCAACCGGCAGCTGAAACAGCTTCGGGCGTATTTTTCCGTGATATTCCATCTTTTGCAGATTATGGGGCGGCTGCTTCATTTTTACGAACGCCATCTGATCGAGGTGGGATATAAGCAGGCCTACAAAACCGCCCGCGAAAAACTAAGCGAATTGGTGGATCCGGATATTCTGCTGGACTGCACCATCAACTACGGGCTTCACTATGTAAACCACTATTTTTCTGCCGGCCGGGCGGTAGCCCTGGAAATATTGAGCGAGAATGTCGAACGAACCGCCATCACGGTCACCATTCCCAAGGACTTAGGCTTTCATGCCCGTCCGAGCCTTCTGGTGGCTAAAATCGTTCAAAATTACGGCGGCCAGGTGGATATGATCGTAAGCGGCGACCGGTTTGATGCGAGCAGCGTTCTGGATATCCAGTGGGCAGGCGGAAAAATTCAGAAGGAAAACATCCAGCAGGTGACCTTTGAAGGCGATGCCCGGGCGCTAAATGATATTGAGGTGCTTGCCAGCGTAAATTATGGGGAAGATCGCATGGGCAAGGGGATCTCGTTGCCCAAAAGCCTGCAGTATCTCAGATAAGCGTTTAAAACGATGAGAGGCGAGGCCATTGGAATAATCGTTGCCGGCGGCCAGGGCGTGCGCATGGATGCCGGCATGCGAAAGCAGTATTTGATATTAAATGGCCTGCCCATCCTCAGCCGAA
This sequence comes from Desulfobacterales bacterium, assembly GCA_046543065.1. Taxonomy (GTDB): domain Bacteria; phylum Desulfobacterota; class Desulfobacteria; order Desulfobacterales; family Desulfosalsimonadaceae; genus M55B175. Next base: position 9,779 of record JBKHAE010000024.1, read on the forward strand.
CGATTCTCGCCCTTGCCGCTGTCCAAGAAATTCAAGCCATCTGTCTGGTGGCACCAAAATCCGATTTTGCCTATTGCCAGAGCGCGGTAATCGCCCCAATTGCGCCCAGTCAGAACATCATGCTGGTGCCCGGCGGTAAAAGCCGTCAGGAATCAGTTTACAACGGGCTTTTTGCCGTATCCGGAGAGGAGGGCATTGCGGTGATCCATGACGGGGTCCGGCCCTTTGCCGAGCCCGCCTGTATCCAAGCGTGTATTCAGGCGGCTGGTGCGCACGGGGCCTGCATCCTCGGGGTGCCGGCAAGTGATACCATAAAGCAGGTCACAGAGGCCGGCTTTGTGGCAAATACGCTGGACCGGGAAGCCCTGTGGATGGCCCAGACGCCCCAGGCATTTGACTTGAAATATATCCGCAAGGCCCACGAACATGCGAGAGAAACCGGATTTTCTGCAACCGATGACGCCTCGGTTGTCGAGCATTACGGCGGTGCCGTCCAAATGATCCGGGGAAGCCCCTTTAATATCAAGATCACCACGCCGGCTGATTTAAAGCTTGCGCAGCTCATGCTTGATAACGATTTTTTTAATACTTAACAAATTCTACTGCCAACAAGGAGGGACCAATGCAGGATTTCATGAATGTCATCAAGGAGAGGCGAACCATTCGCAACTATGAGGACCGGGATGTTGAGGAGGACAAGCTTAAAGCCGTTCTGGAAGCCGTCCAGTGGAGTCCGTCCTGGGCCAATACCCAGTGCTGGGAAGTCGTGGTCGTAAAGGATCCGGCGATAAAGGAAAAGCTCAAAGAGGACGCCGTGCCCGGGGCCAACCCGGCTTCAAAATCGCTTACCCGGGCGCCGGTGGTGCTGGCCCTTTGCGCGAAATTGGGAACATCCGGTTTTTATAAGGAGCAGACAACCACCAAGTTTGGGGACTGGTTTATGTTTGATCTGGGCATTGCCACCCAAAGCATTTGCCTGGCGGCGCATGCCATGGGGCTCGGTACGGTCATCATGGGCCTGTTTGACCATGACAAGGCCAAGGCGGCGTTAAATGTGCCGGACGGGTATGAACTGGTTTCCCTGATCCCTATGGGCTATCCCGCCAAGGTGCCGTCTGCGCCCAAGCGCAGGGAAATCTCCGAATTTACACATACGGATACCTTTTAACCAAAGATCTCATGGCAACTTCTTCTGTTGAAAACAAAACCAAATCCGAGCTGCTCCGCGAAATCGCCGACCTCCGGCGGCAGGTAGCGGAGCTTCGGAGCCTCGCCCGGGACCGGGAATCCGCTGAAACCGCCCTGAAGGAAAGCGAGGAGCGGTACCGAAGCGTTTTTGAGAATACCGGTACAGCCACCATTATCATTGAAGACGAAATGACCATCTCCATGGTCAATGCCAAATTCGAAAACCTGACCGGATATTCAAAGGACGAGATCCAAGGCCGGATGAAATGGACCGAATTTGTGGTGGCTGAAGATCTGGATCGGATGAAAACCTATCACCTCAAGCGGCGGCAGGACGCCCGCGCGGCGCCCACAGAGTATGAGTGCCGGGTGTTCAACCGCTTCGGCGAGGTAAAGGATATGTATCTCCGGATTGATATGATTGCCGGTTCTCAATCGAGCGTGGCATCTTTTATGGATATCACCGCCTTTAAGCAGACCGAGGCGGCGCTTATGGAAAGCGAGCGAAAGCTCTCCAAGCTGATGGGCAACCTTCCCGGCATGGCCTACCGATGCCGAAATGACAAGCACCGGACCATGAAGTTTGTGAGCGCCGGATGCAAATGGCTCACCGGATACCCGGCCTATGAGTTGATTGACAATGCAAACCGCACATTTGTCGATTTGGTGCACACGGAGGACCGGGCGCATGTAAATGCCCAGCTCCGTGAGATTCAGGCGGCCGGCCGGCCGTTTCAGATGGAATACCGGATTGTCACCGCCTCCGGGGCAAGCAAATGGGTCTGGGAAGAAGGTGTGGGTATTGTCTCCGAAGACGGGGAGCTTCGCGAAGTGGAAGGGTTTATCTCGGATATTTCCGAGCACAAAAAGGAGGAGCAGCAGCTTAGAAAAGAGAATATAAAGTTAAAGTCTTTTATTAAGGAACGTTATAAATTTGGCGATATTATTGGAAAAAACGCATCAATGCAGGATGTGTATGAACGGATTTCCAAGGCCGCGGCCACCCATGCCAACGTGATTATCTATGGGGAGTCCGGCACGGGCAAGGATCTGGTGGCCCGGGAAATCCATCGGATGAGTGATCATCCGGATAAGCCCTTTGTGCCGGTCAACTGCAGCGCCATTCCGGAAAACCTGTTTGAAAGCGAGTTTTTCGGCTACCGGAAAGGGGCCTTTACCGGCGCGGTTAAAGACAAGCCGGGCTATTTTGATCTGGCCAACGGGGGCACCCTTTTTCTGGATGAACTGGGCGAGATCGGACTGGCTGCCCAGGTGAAGCTTTTGCGGGTGATTGAAGGCGGCGGCTATACCCCGGTCGGGGGGGACTCGGTCCGGCATGCCAATGTGCGGATTGTGGCCGCCACCAACCGGGATTTAAAAAAAGAGGTAAAGAGCGGGCGGATGCGGGAGGATTTCTTCTACCGGATTCATATTATCCCGATAAATTTGCCCCCTCTGCGCGAGCGAAAGGATGACCTGCCCCTGCTAATCGAGCATTTTTTGGGTATTTATAAAGACAAAGGCAATGCCCCGGAAATTAACGGCAAGCTCCTGGGTCAGCTCTATAACTATGACTGGCCAGGAAACGTCAGGGAGCTTCAGAATGTGCTGCAGCGCTTCATTACCTTAAAGACCCTGGATTTTATGACATCTGCGGTGGCTGAATCCGATTCCTCCGTTCCGGCGGATACGGAGCATGATGCGGTGGCACCCGGATTCTTAAACGAGGCAGTGGCGCAGTTTGAAAAAGATCGGATTTTAGAGCAGCTTGAAGCCAACCGCTGGCACAAGCGCAGAACCGCTGAACACCTTGGTATCAATCGAAAGACCCTGTTTCGAAAAATGAAACAACATGGTATTTCATAGCCCCTTTTTGTCCCTTTTGCGCCCCGTTAAAATTTTTTATTTTATATTAAATAGTTAAGCGATTTTTTTTAAAGCAGGGGGCGAATATGCCCCAACGTTAAGGTGCAGCCTGGCTGCCTGCTGCGAATATATGCTATCCCCTTAATACCCGTCTGTAGAATTTTACTTTTAGGCATTTCTTAATACACTGATTTAACATTTATTTTTATTATATCCGGGCGCCATCCACATAAATCCCTTTTTATGGTATATGATTTGCATCATTTATGGCCTTCTTTGATACGGGCCGCGGCAAAATATAATCGAGAGCGGCTTGCACATTTGAAAGATGTGCTTAAAATAAGCATTCCATGGCCCGCCATAGGGTCTGGAACTATAAAGGAGGTAAACATTATGTTTTTTAATAAGATATCATTGCTCAACATAAGCCGCACCCCCAAGAAACCGGACATGCTGCCGGTTGATTTCGGGGCGATGTATTATCTGTACCCATCGGAGAATCAATATTCCGGATTTGAAGTCAGCAGCTATGTTGAAAAACTGGTGGATCGGGTGAGAACCTGTTTAAAAAAAGACAATGAGGTCACCTTTTATAAAAACGACTTCTTTTGCTGATGCGGGGTTATTAAAACTGACGGGTCATAACCTCCATTCACCTCAACAAGCGCCCGATTGGCTGGCTTAAGCCGGCCATCCCGGGCGCTTGTTTTTTCCTATCCCTTTTTCACCCTGAAAGTCATGCTTACAAAGACCAGCGCCACTCCGTCTATTCCGTCTTACTCTTAATCTTTACTCTATCTAACCAAAACGGCCAGAATATCTTATTGATTATTCTGGATTTTTTCGCCTTCGCAATACCGCCGGTGACGAGGCACCTTATTCAAATTTCGTGCTTCCCGGCGAAAAAAATCAGTGGTTGAAATGAAAGGTAGCACAAAGAGTAAGATTGCCTCATCCGCATATTTATGGTACGAGACAACTTACTGAAATTAATGTCAGAGGTAAGTAGTACCGGGTTTTAAACGTGTTTTCTTCGGGTGTTTCAATGGGTTGAGATGCACTCCGGTCGAATCAGAAAAGCAGCAGTCATATATCTGAGACCTCAGCAGCCTTCGGGCATTGTGTCATGATGGAGCCAAATATGCCGAAAGTGGGCGTGGGGGTGATTGTTCTTCGGAACGGCCTTGTCCTGCTGGGTAAGCGCAAAGGCGCCCATGGAGCAGGGACCTGGGCGTTGCCGGGGGGGCACCTGGAGTATGGGGAAGCCGTGGAGCACTGCGCAAAGCGCGAGGTAAAAGAAGAAACCGGACTTGCCATAAATCCCGTCGCAAGAGGGCCCTATACCAGTGACGTGTTCCCGGAAGAAGGCCAACCTTATGTCACCCTCTTTGTCGTGGCCCGAAGCGGCACAGGCGAGCCGCGCATTCTGGAGCCGGATCGCTGCGAAAAATGGCAATGGTTCAGATGGTCGGCGCTTCCCCGGCCGCTGTTTGCTCCGCTTGAATCGCTGATCCGCACAGGGTTTGTGCCCAAAGAGGGGTTATGAAATTGAAAAGGATTGACAAGATACTTAGCTGTTGAGCGATTTATAAGTGTCCGCTGTCGTCCGGCGGGATTTCGAATCAACTCAGTTAATCAATCATGCGCTTGCTCAAACTTTTTATCATCGGGTTTTTTACCGTCTGCGTCATTGCGGCTGTCGGCCTGGTCGGCACACGGATCTGTCTGGAGTTCTGGTTTCCGGAACAGAAAGTAAAGCCGACGGCCAAACCCGCACTGGGACAATCCACTGCCAGCACCGTAATCAACATCCCGCTCTCCATTTCTTCCGATGATCTGCGCCGGACCCTGGCAGCGCATGTGCCCGAAAGCTACCAGGATACGGACGAAGATTTCACTGACCTGCTCATCGAAGACCGGATCACCTATGATCTGGAACGGGGCCCTATTGATATTTCAATTGCGGAAAACGGGTTTGACTTTTCCTTTCGGGTATCCGGCGTGGTCAGGGCCAGGGGAAAGATAAACCTTGCCGTGGCCGAGATTCCGGCCAGGTCCCACGCCGATGTGGCCGGACGGATATCTGGCCGGATCGCCTTCAAGATTAAGCCGGACTGGCAGGTTGAACCGGAATTAAACGCCCGGGTTGACATGGAAGAGGCCCTGATTCCCATTGAAAACTTCGGGAATATAAGTATCCGGACCTTTCTTGAAAAAATGCTGACCCGGAAAATTCAAAAGTCGCGGCAAAAGCTGGTCAGTAAAGTTCTGGCCAGGGACCGGGTGCGAAAAGAGGTAACCCGGGCATGGGAGCAGATGCACCGGGTGGAACGGGTTAATGACTTCCCCCTGGTGTGGGCGCGGGTGATTCCCCGGGCTGTAGGGCTTATGCCGCCCACAGCCGTGGATGACGAAAGCCTGGAACTGGGCCTCAGGCTGGACCTTAAAACCGATGCCGGGGTCTCCGGCACGCTGCCGGCAACATCCGTAACCCCCCTGCCAGAGGCAGAAATCCTTAAAAAAGTCTCCAACCGGTTTGAGATCCGGGTGCCCTTTACCATTGAAACCGGGGCAATCAACGCATATCTGGCCCAGGAAGCGGCCGGCCGCGTCCATGCCGTGACAGATGACCTTTCGGTCACGATAAGCCGCGCCCAAGTGCTTTCCTTTGCCGGCAACCGGCTGACAGCCATTCTGTTTGCCGATTGCCGGCATGAGCTGTTTGGCCTGGAGACTTCAGCCAGGCTCTATCTGACAGGCCGGGCGGATTATGACGCGCCGGCTGCGACCATTCGGCTGACAGACGCAACCTATGACGCAGCCTTTTCCCGCTGGTGGGCGACACTGGTTCACTGGACGGCCGCCCCGTATGTCCGGCATCAGCTTCGTAGCCGGCTGGCCTTCTCCCTGGACCGGCAAATTCAAAAAGCCGACCGGGCAATCAAGGACCTGATTGCCGAACTGACCGTGCCGCCCGGCATAAGGCCTGAGCTCTCTGTAAAGTCCCCGGAAATCAGCCGCCTGGGCGCAAACCATTACGGTGTTTACGGCGGCCTGCAATTAAATGGGTCGTTGGATGCGGCCCTGGATTTTTCATCGGACGAAGAAAAGTAAAGGCAGGCAATTGCACCGCAGCAGCCGGACATCGATTTTTGGCGGGCTTTTGGGCCGAATGTGAAGCGTCAAAAAGCCGTTGCAGTGCGGGGTGTTGAATGCTAAATTGCCGGCTTATTTATCCTGTCTCAGTTTAATCTTCAACTTAATTTCAAAACTTAGGAGAAAAACATTTTGCATACTGAAATCACCATCAATGAGCTTGATGCCGAGCGCTTTATCAAAGAAAAGGCAGAGGGGATTAAACGCACCGTAGGGGATGGATGGGCCATCAACGCGCTTTCCGGCGGTGTGGATTCGTCCACGGTGACAATGCTTGGGCATCGCGCCCTGGGTGATAAATTAAAGACGGTATTTATCGAAAACGGACTGATGCGGGCGGGTGAGGCCGAACAGGTTGTCGGTTTTTTCCGCGACCTCGGAGTGCCGGTGGAAGTGGTTGACGCGCGCGATGAGTTTTTTGCGGCGCTAAAGGGGGTAACCGATCCGGAGGAGAAGCGCGAGGCCATCACCCGGACCTTCTACCGCGAGGTCTTCGGGCGTCTGGTGCGTGAAAGCGGGGCAAAGCACCTCATCCAGGGGACGATCCTGACCGATATTGACGAGACCGTGGCCGGGATCAAACGGCAGCACAATGTGTTTGAACAATTGGGAATTGACCCGCAGGCGGCGTTCGGCTACAGCATCATAGAACCCCTGATTCAGCTTAGAAAGGACGGGGTCCGGAAGGTAGGCAAGGCGCTGGGGCTGCCAGAGGCGCTTTTTAATCGCATTCCTTTTCCGGGGCCGGCCCTTGCGGCCCGGGTCATTGGAGAGGCCACCCAGGAGCGCATCGAAACGGTCCGAAAGGCCACCGAGATCGTCGAGCGGCTTCTCGCCGGATGCGGCGCCTTCCAGTACATGGCCATTCTGCATGAGGACCGGGTGACCGGCATGCGCGACGGCAAGCGCGATTTCGGGCAGCAGATCGAAGTCCGCTGCTGGGAAAGCGTGGATGCGCGAACGGCCGCGCCGACCCGGCTTTCTTTCGACCTCCTTGAGCAGCTGGGGCAGGAGATTGTCACTGAGGTGCCCGGTGTCGTCAGCGTTACCTACAATATCGCCTCCAAACCGCCGTCTACCATAGAGGCTGTTTAGTTTTAAGGGCTTTGAATCTGTCCTTCACATTATGGATATCCTCCAGGATCATATATCCGCAGGGGATCAAGAGCAGGGTGATCAGTGTGGCAAACAGCACGCCGAATCCCAAACTGATCGCCATGGGGATCAGAAACCTGGCCTGAAGGCTTTTTTCAAGCATCATGGGGCTTAACCCCCCGAAGGTGGTCAGCGAGGTCAGGATGATCGCCCTGAACCGGAGCTTTCCGCCCTCTATCACCGCATCATGGGCGTTGAAGCCTTTTTTGCGAAGATCGTTGATCCGGTGGATGAGCACCAGTGAATCATTGACCACTACACCGGAGAGCCCCACAATTCCGAACAGACTGATCACGCTGATATTAAATCCCATCAGGAGGTGGCCCAGGAGAGCGCCCACCACGCCGAACGGAATGGCCGCCATGACGATAAAGGGCTGAGAAAAGGATTTAAAAGGCACCGCCAGCAGCGCATAGATGCAGAATATGGCAATAAGGAAATATTTGCCGACATCGCCCAGCACCTCTTTCTGCTCCTGGCCTTCACCCTCGATGGTGAAGCGAAGCCCGGCATACCGGTTTTTAAGCGTCGGGAGGTAGTCGTTTACCAGATACTGGCGGACCTCATTGGCATTGGTCATACTTTCATTCACATCCGCCATCACCTTGATTACCCGGAGCCGCTGGGCGCGGTCAATCGAGGCATAGCCGCGCTCCATATCCACTTCCGCGACTTCGGAAAAGGGGACTTCGCTCCCGTCCGGGGTCCGGATGCGCATCTCTTCGACATTGCCCAATGATTTCCGCTCTTCATCCGGATACCGGACCAGGACCTTCACCTCGTTTTTGTCCCGCTGAAACCGCATGACCTCGGCCCCGTAAAAAGCGTGCCGCACCTGCCGGGCCAGATCCGCCAGGTTCAGGCCCAGGCTGGCCGCATTGGGCTTTAGTTTGAGCTGCATTTCCATCTTGCCGGGCATGTAGCTGTCGCTGATATCAAAGACCCCGTTAAAGCCTTCAAGTTCGGCCTTCAGCTCATCCGCTGCTTCAAGCAGCTGACCATGGTTTTCGAGCGACAGATGGACTTCCACCGGATTGCCCGCGCTGTGGATTTCGCTTTTAAATGTGATGGCGTCCGCATCCGGGATGCTGCCGGCCCGGTCCCGCCACTCCCGGCTAAGCGCGGCCGAGCTGATTTCGCGTTTTTCACCCTCCAGAAGCTGCACCCAGATCTGGGCCACGTGCCCCCCGGATTCACCGGTGCCGCCCCGGCCGAACTGCGCACCGATGATCGAGGCGGTGTGATCCAGGAGAGAGGGGGCGTCTTTTGGCCGCATTTTATCTTTTTCATCAAGCATCTGTTCGGCGGTGGCCGTTGAGTGGTTTACCACCTCCAAGGTGCGCTGCATCGGTGTTCCGGCCGGCATGGTAATCCGGCATTCCATTGTATCGCCTTCTACCTTGGGAAAGAAGGTGAACTTGATTTTTCCGGCCGCCCATACCCCTATGGTGAGCATCAGCACGGCCAGTCCGAACGCAATTGTGGCGTATCGCCACCTGACGCACAATTCAATCAGGCGGCGGTAGGGTTTGCGGATCACCCAGTTTAAGAGAAGCGTCATCCGTTTGGGCCGCTGTCCGGCTTTCAACGCCGCCTTGCTGCGCGCCAGATGGGCGGGAAGGATGAAAAGGGATTCCACCAGAGAACCCAGAAGCACCAGGATCACCACCAGCGGGATGTTCCGCATGAACTTTCCCATGGTCCCGCCGGCCATCAAGAGCGGCCAGAATGCCACCATGGTGGTAAGCACGGAAAAAATTACCGGCCGGCCCACTTCAAGCGTGCCGTCCACTGCCGCGCGCAGCTGGCCCACCCCGGTCTCCTGATAGCGGAAGACGTTTTCCCCTACAATAATGGCATCATCCACCACAATCCCCAAAACCATAATGAAGGCAAAAAGCGAGATCATATTAAGGGACACGTCATAATAAGGCAGCAGCATCAGGCCAAAGGCAAAGCTGATGGGAATGCCCAGGGTCACCCAGAAGGCCAGCCGCACATTCAGAAACACACCTAGCAGCAGGCTCACCAGAATCAGGCCCAGCGCCATGTTTTTGGTCAAAAGCTGGATGCGGCTTTTTAAAATAGTAGACATATCCTGATAGTGGGCCGCCTGGACGCCGTGGGGCAGGGCAGGGGCCAGGTCGTCCACATAATTTTTCACTTTCCGGGCCACATCAAGGGCGCTCTGGTCCGCCACCCGATAGACATTAATGATAGCCGCGGGTTTGCCCTGAAACCTGGAATAAAGGTCTACATCCGCAAACCCCTCATTTAGCTCGGCGATCTGGCCCAGGGTGATACGGGTGCCGTCCGGCCGTGTAATAATGGGCACATCCCGGTATTCCCGGGCATAATAACGGCGGCCTTTGGTCCGGATAAGGACTTCCCCTTCTTCGGCATCCACGCTGCCGGCCGGCAGGTCCAGGCTGCTGCCGGCCACCGCTTCGGCCACCGCCCCAAGGGTAAGGTTGTATTTGCGAAGGGTTTTTTCAGAAATGTCCAGGTGAATTTCATTATCCCGGACCCCGGCCAGGTCTGCCTGGGTAATCCCTTCGATGTTGGTCAGCTCATCTTTGGCGGTTTGTGCGATATGCTTGAGCGAGGCCTCCGGTACATCTCCGTAAATGGCCACACTGATCACCTGTATGCGCCGGGTCATCTCCCGGACGACAGGTTCCTCGGCTTCCTCGGGCATGGTGGTGATCCGGTCGACTTCGGATTTCACCTCATCCAGAAGTTTTTTGATGTCCCAGCCCTTCATGACCTCAATAGTTATCGTGCCGGAGCCTTCCCGGGCGACCGAATCAATCCGTTTGATGCCCTCCAGGCCGGCCACATTCTCTTCAACCCGCCGGACCACGCCTTCTTCCACTTCCGATGGTGAGGCGCCCGGATAGGCCACGCTGATGCTTATTTTATCCAGTTCGGTTTCCGGAAATATTTCCATTTTGATCCCAAGGGCGGTGACCACGCCGGCGAGCAGGATAAAAAACATCAGGAGGTTGGCGGCCACATGATTTTCCGCAAACCAGGCGATCGCTGTTCTCATGGCCGCCCCCCGTCATCCGCATTCACGTATCTGACTTTCATGCCGTCAGTGGGCCCTTTAAGCGGGGAGACCACCACGAGGTCGGAGGCCTTGAGACCGCCTTCGACCACCACGCCGCGCCTGTCCGTTCGGGCAATCGAAACGTTTCGGAAATACATCCGGTTTTCTTCCGGATTGACCGCCCATACCGTATTTGCATCCTGCAGGGCGGCCCGCGGGATGAGCGCCGCATCGGCAAGGGTTTGCCCGTAAATTTCGATTTCCGTAAACTGACCGACAGAAAGGGGCGGCCGGGTTGCATAGGGGGCCTGGACACGGATGACCACATTGACCATTCGGGTTTTATCGTTGATTTTACCTTCCACGCGGTTAACGCGGCCGGGCCAGGTCCTTTCCCGTCCGGCCACCTGAGCCTTTACCATGGCTTTTGCGCCCGGGGCGTTGCCCTCCGTGAACCCGGGGATTGTAAACCAGTTCAAGTCTTTATTTTCCAATGGCACTACGATTTCAACCGCATCTGTGGCATAGAGGGTGGCCATTGCCTGACCCGGCGAGAAATACTGCCCGATGTCCACCTGTTCGGAGGCCACCCGTCCGTTAAACGGGGCTTTGATGGTGGTGCGTTCAAGGTCTAGGCGCGCTTTTTCAAGGTTGGCCCGCTTGGCTTCAAGCACTGCCCGGGCTGCGGAAAGCTGCGGCTCTCTGGCGACCAGGGGCGGAGGCGCCTCGCCGGGATGCATGCGCTCCCACTCCTGCCTGGCGGCTTCACTCTCCTGAACGGCCATTTCGTAATTGCTCTCCGCATCTTTTACCTCGGCTTCCGCAAGAGTTGCGGCGATTTCATAATCCCGGGGGTCGATGCTTAAAAGCCGTTCACCCTTTTCAAAGGTCCCGCCGTTAACGAGGTTTTTGGATACCTGGATCACTTCCCCGCCGACCTGGGGGACAATTTGGCTCTCGGTCATGGGCTGCACCGTGCCCTCGCCGGTGATGGTCATGTCAATTTCGCCCACATGGATCGGCACGGTGCGGACCAGGGGCAGGGGCACCTCCGGCTCCTGCCGGCCCAGCGCTTCTTTGCTTGATTTAAGGAGTTTAAATCCCATCACCGCGGCGCCGATAAAGGCAAGCGCCAGAACGACATGAACGATAATTCTTACTTTGTTTGACATAATGGTTCACCTGTTAATGGATTAGCAAGATTGTCCCAGCCCCCGCCCAGGGCCCGGTAAAGGGCGACCCGGTTGGTGTAGATAGTGTATTGCGCTTTAAGCAGGCTGAGTTCCGCCTGAAAGCTTGCCTTCTGGGCATCCAGTACATTTAAGTAATCAGTCAGGCCACGCTGATAGCGGTCCAAAGCGGTCTCCAGAGTGGCGTCCGCCTCGTCGACGAATACCTGAAGGCGGCTGTGGCGCTCAATCTGCTGCTTCCGGGTTAAAAGCGCGCCTTCAACCTCGGCAAAAGCATTAAGGACCGTCTTGCCGTAAGTCGCCAGTTGTTTCTGATACCGGGCTTCCGCCGCCTGTTGGGCGGATTTTCTTTTGCCCGCGTCAAATACCGGCTGAAAAACACCGGAGGCGATTTTCCAAAGCTCGCTTTCCGGCTTAAACAAAGCGTTGAGTTCGTCACTGGTGTAGCCGAAGCTGGCGGTTAAATTGATCTGCGGGAAGCGATTCGCTTTAGCCGCCCCAATTCTGGCAGATGCGGCTTGCAGGGCTGCTTCGGCAGACAGTATATCCGGCCGGCGGTTCAGCAGATCCGATGGCAGACCTTCCGGAACAGGCGGCGGCAGTTTGAACTCAGATGGCCGGGCGGTCTGCTCCGCGGATGCGGGATAGGCCCCCTGGAGCACATAAAGCGCCTGGCGGGCTTTTCCAATGGCTTCCGCCAGGGGCGGGATTTCCGCCTCGGACTGGGCCAGGCTGCGGCGGGCCTGCCGAACATCCAGGACCGAGGTCAGCCCCCGGCGATAGCGGGCTTCGACAAGCTCCAAATTTTCCTTATAGGTTTCCGTTAGCTCTTGCGTGACGCGAAGCTGCTCCTTTAGGGACTGGATGTTGAAATACCGAGTGACCGCTTCCGCAATTAATGATTGAACAATTGTCCGCCGGTTCTCTTCGGCCGCCAGAAGTTCCGCCCGGGCCGCCTCCGAGGCGCGGGCCAGGCGCCCCCAGAGATCGATCTCAAATGAGGCGGGCAGGGTCAGGGAAAATGAATCGGTTTTAACCGAAACGTTGTCTCCGCTAAAAGGTTCCACGATGGCCTGCTGCTGGCGGGAGACATTGGCATTTAAATCCAGGGATGGATACTGATCCGCCCGGGTCTGGCCGACCACGGCGTGCGCCTCCATAACACTTGCAGCGGCTTTCTGAATATCCGGATTGCCGGCAACTACCATGGCCACGATATGATTCAGCCGGGAATCATCGAATTCTTCCCACCATTTGGAATTGGATACATAGGGTTGAATATCATTGTCTGAGCTATCGTATGCCCGGGAAATGGCAGTAAGCGTCTCCGGGCGCTGATAATCCGGCCCAAGGGTCATACAGCCGGCTGTGGTCAGGGCGATAATCATCAGGACGGCAGCCACTTGTTTCATGATATTATTTCTCCTCCATCAGCGAATTAAGTCCGTTCAGCGAAAAATTTTTTATGTGTTCGATTAGTATGGAGTTAAATTTCTGGTTGTAATCCCGTCCCATTATCATTGAAACCGCGGGCCGGGCGAAGGTGAAATAAAGGGTCAGGCCGATGATGCCGACGATGCTTAGCCGAAGGCGCTCTTCATCGATTTCCGCCGGCAGGTTGGGCCGAATCAGGTCACTTAGCTGTTGCTGATAGGGTTTCATCACCTCTTCAACGACCATTTTAAGGGCATCACTGGGATGGGATAACTCCCGCTGCATCAGCTGAACATGCTGGTGGCGTTCCTCATCGCTTAGGGGGCCGTCCAGAAATGCACGGGCCAAAGCATCGACAATTTCATCGATGCCAGGCTTGGGATTGGCTGCGATTTGGTTGAAAAAATTTTTTCGCACCCGATGCGTACGTTCCAGCCAGCGCTCACGAAAGACCTGGAGGTAGAGGTTCATTTTGCTGCCAAAATGGTAGTTGATGGCAGCCAGGTTGCTTTCGGCCGCACCGGTAATTTCGCGCACGCTGACCGCCTCAAATCCCTTCTTGGCAAACAGGCGCTCCGCCTGGTCCAGGATTCGCTCCCGGGTGTTGTCGGTAGTGAGTTGTGTCATATTAAATTCTCATGTCAGGATTATTTATTTTTTGGAAAAATAAATTTCAAACGTTTGTATGAAACGATTGTTTTAATGTCAAGAAGATTTTTTACCTTTAAGTCCCACTTTCGTAAAGGGGGATTTAGGGGGATTTTTTCAATGATACAATCCAAATCGCCCCCCAATCTTCTCTTTTTGTTTTGTTGGTGACTCGGCTTGCATGATAGGATACGCACGTCATTTATTCATTACTCAAGGAGGATAAAATGGATCCGCTGGGAATCGTCGCAGCCGCTGCACTTGCAGTATTCTGTTTGCTCGGGCTGGTGCTTACGCCGCTGGGTTTGCCGGGGACATTTGTCATACTGGCCGGCGCACTGGTTTATAATCTGATTCAGTGGTCCATGGCGCTGAGTCTTACCCTGCTGCTTATTCTGCTTGGCATTGCGCTTATCGGGGAGGTGCTGGAATACGCGTTGAGCGTCAAACTGGCCAGTCGCAGAGGATCTTCAGGTCCTGCGATTTGGGGCGCTGTGATCGGCGGCATCGTCGGAGCCATTATCGGCGCTCCGGTGCCTGTCATCGGTTCCCTGATCGGCCTTTTTATCGGGGTTTTTCTTGGGGCGTTCGGCGTCGAACTGGCGATCCGGAAAGATCTTTCCAAAGCCTTGAACTCCGCCGTAGGGGCTTTTTACGGAAGAGTCGGGGCGATTCTGGTCAAGTCCCTGCTTGGCGTCGTGATGATTATCACGGTTTTTTCCGCTGTTTTCTAAGCCGAATATTTAATTTACCGCAATCATGTCTTCATTCTTCAATAAAAAAACCCGGTTTATTTGCAAAATAATTGGGCCGGGTTAAATTAATCTTATTCCAAAATAATTTATGCCGTTCCCATGCATTTGGTTTTTAACATTTTAAAGGCTTAAGAGGAGAGACAATGAGTAAAACAAAGAAGAATTTAATGGATGCATTTGCCGGTGAATCCCAGGCCAACCGGAAGTATCTGGCGTTTGCCAAAAAAGCGGAGAAAGAGGGCTATGCCCAGGTTGCGAAATTGTTCCGCGCTGCAGCCGAAGCTGAAACCGTGCACGCCCACAGCCACCTGCGCACGCTGGGAGAAATCAAGTCAACCGCTGAAAATCTGGCGGCTGCGGTCGCAGGTGAAACCCACGAGTTCAAGGAAATGTATCCGGACATGATTCGCGAGGCGGATGAAGAAGGGAATAAAAACGCGGCCCGCAGCTTCCGGTTTGCCAATGAGGTGGAAAAGGTGCATGCGGAGCTTTACCAGAAGGCCCTGGACGACCTGGATGCATTGGCGGAAGTGGACTACTATGTATGCTCGGTCTGCGGCTATACCTGCGAAAGTGAGCCGCCGGAAAAATGCCCGGTCTGCAACGCCAACCAGAATGCGTTTTTTAAGGTCGAGTAGTACTGTTGCATCGTAAATTGGTTCTATCTATTTTTCGGGCGGGCCCGGTGGGGGCCCGCCCCTTTTTAATGGGTGTGAATCCAGGTGCGATCAATAATTTCCTGTTTGACAGAATACGGCAGGTCATCAAAATAGGCGCAGAATCCGGCCACCCGGACCACAATGCCCGGATATCTGCCTGGATGCGCCCTGGCGTCCATCAGCATGGCCGGATCAAGGACATTTAGCTGGAGCTCCATACCGCCGGACTTAAAAAATCCTTCCGTTAAAGCAGTCAGTATTTTAAGGCCCTTCTCCCCGGCAACAGTTTCTCTGTCAAACTTCAGGTTCAACGCGTAGCCGTTCATGGCAAGAGTTGAATCGATGCGGGCGACTGAATTTAAGAGGGCTGTGGCGCCGCGGCGGTCTCTGCCGTTGGCGCACCCGAGCGAGGCGGCAAAGGGCTCACCGGATTTTCTGCCGGAAGGCAGCGCTTCGGTGCGGTTGCCAAAACCCACATGGCAGGTCGAGGAGTAAAACCCCGGCACATAGCTGCCGCCCCTGATTAATGGCTAGTATCAGGCACAAAGGCAGGTTAAACAGGCCGGCATCGGTTGAAAAAAAGCTTTTACCGGGAAATGAAGGCTCCACGCATCCGACGATGCCGTAATTTCTAGCTTCCGCCAGGGGAAACCCATGAGAAACCAGAGATTGAATGGCGGGCATATCATTGAAAAGCCCCGGCACGCCGTTTCCTTTTCTCGCCACATCCACGGCCCGGCGGACATACTCTTTTGGGGAGTCTGCATGAATTCTTGCCATGTAGTTGGGGTCTCTGAGGCCGGCGTATTCCATCACATCTAAAAAAAGGTGGGTCAAATCGTTTACCGCGTCCTTTCCGGCCGTATCCATCCCTCCGATGGTGGCGGCCTGGGCCACCAGATAGCCGCCGTGGTATTGGCTGGTGCGCTCTGAGATGAGAAACATATGTTCCGTGGTTTTGGCGGAAAACGACAGCAGCAGATCAAACGCCGATTCCGGGGTGATCCGGCCGGCTGCCAGATCTTTTTGATAAAAGGGATAAAGGTACTGGTCGATCCGGCCGAAGGAGACCGCTGAGTTTAGGCCTTCCAGGCAGACCGCCATATGGATGAGCCAAAGGGATTGAAGCGCCTCATGAAAAGTTCCCGCGGGTTTGAGGGGGACTTTGGAGAGGATGCGCGCCATCTCTTTCAGTTCGATTTTCCGGGCCGGATTGGTTTCAGATTCAGATAAGGCGTATGCTTGGCCGGAAAGCCGGCCGGCAAAATTGATCAGCCCCTCGCAGGCAATCCGGATCGCCTGATGAAGGGGATTGCCGGATGAGTCGAGCTGATCGAGATAACCCTGAATACCGACATTGATGATTTTTTCATAATTGGGCAGAAAATGGCCGATGCCGCCGGCTTCATTAATCAAATAATAGGTAGCATGCAGCTGTTCCCGGGTGTAATGCAGGAAATGACGCCTGTTACTTCGAAACGCCTTAAAGATCATATTCCGCGGAAGCCAATAAGGGATAACGCCTCTAAGGAGTTTAAGCCGGTCGCTCCAGGAAATGGGGTGGGGCGTGGTCTTTCGTTTATCCATCCACAAAAGCTCTTCGCACATGAATACGCTGGCCAGCTCGGGCTGGATAATCGCGGACCGCCGCATCGTTCCCACGTTTCCGGAAATCAGCTCATCCGGCCAGATGTAGGCTGATTTATGCTGCAAAAGGTGGCGGAACGCTTTTGCCTTTTGGATAATGGCGGGCTCTTTTATGTTGGCGTGCGCCTTGAAATATCGGGTGATCAATAGCGCCCGCTCCGGACACAAATACACAGGTTCAGACAGAAGGGCCTGTTTAATGCGTTCAAACCGCTGGAGTGGGAAATCGGGTGCGGCTTTTGCCGCTTTCTGGTTCATGAAACGCCCCCTATGGGAGATAGTAACTTTCATGGATGCGGGACAGAGAATAACAGTTTGTAATTTTAATTAATATTATGTTTCAATCCTATTAACAAGTCAAGGTAAAGCTCGCTCAGTTTATATGGATGCTGCTATAAAACGCTTATAAGTGACTGATCGTACTCAGTCCCGCATGAGCGGGACGGTTCTCGTACTCGTAATCGTACTCGGAGTATTAATAACCGAGTACGATTACGAGTACGAATAGAAAGTTACTTTCTGCAAAAATATCGCCGCGGCTGCATAAACCGCTTTTTACGAAATCATCGTGTTTGCTTTTGGGAAAAAAGTGTTATTTTTTCCAATAGAAGGTTATAATGATACGAAGAGGTTTGAGATATGATGAAGCCAAAGCTTGTTCTTCAGATGATATGCATATTCATTTTTTTTATCGGCCTGGCCGCCTGCTCGGTGGTCTCCAAAAATGTTCGCCAGGAAGCCATAAGCAATGTGACTTTTAAAGCATTAACCGCGCAGACCGATCAATATTCTGAGCTGCACCTATGGGACGAACCGAAGTATCCGTACCATTATTATGATCCGCATTATCCCTGGACGGATAATTACTATCATTTCTGGTGGCATTACCCCTATCGCTGGTAATGCCGCATTATATCAATACGGCTCATGGCCGAGCCGGATTTGGGTCAGCATTTTATCAATCATTCGGATATGCTTTTGCTCCTCGTCCCTAAGCTTCTCCAAAAGCTCTCTGATCCCTTCGATCCGGCAATCTGCGGCCAGTCTTGAATAAAATTCATAGGCCTGGCGTTCTCTGCCGAGAGCGGCCTCGAGAATTTCCGTCGGTGTTTTTGGCGCGGTTTGTATCATCGTAACTATCTTTCATTTCGATGGAGGACAATGAATTTATCCTGAATTGCTCATTCTGTTCTTTAAACCTAAGCCGGCCCGGAAAAATTGCAAACATTGGACAAACATAAGTCCGGCTGTGGCTGTCTGGCACAGAAAAATTAAAACAAGAAAAAAAAATGATGGAAAGATTTTTTTTTTAAGTATAGAATCAAAAACTTTTTTAAAAGCCGTTTGTAGTATTAGCCAATGATAAATGCGGAGACAGCATGCATCGTTTAGACCCCGAAGAACTCAAAAATTTAAAAATTTTCAGCGCATTGCTGCCGGATGAATGGAGCGAAGTCTATCCGCTTTTAAATCGCCTGAAAATACTCGAGGGTGAGGAGCTGATCCGAAAGGGAACGCGGGCGCATACCTTTTTTGTGATTCTACACGGGCATTTCATGGTTCACTACCCGGACGGCCGGGCGCTTACCATTAACAAAAGGGGCGATATTATCGGCTGGTCCTCAGTGATCAGCCCGTTCCGGTATACCGCAGATGTGACCGCCCTGACCGAATCCGAGGTGTTGTCCATTCCGGGCGCCAAATTTCTGGAGCTTTTGCAGAGCAACGCGGAGCTTGGCGACAAGCTCGTAAAAACCATAAATGAGCTGGTTCACAATCGTCAGTCAATTGATTAAGCCATAAATTTATCGGATTATTTCAGAGGGAATTGATAAATGACAGGTCTTGACGCCATAGTCCATCATAACGGATTTGCCATGGCGGCGGTGGGCATCACCATTGTCTTTACGGCCCTGGTGGCCCTGTCTTTGATTATCTCACAGCTCCATAAATTGCTGCTTATCTGGGATGATCGGGGCACATATGTTAAAAAAGTCCGCCATATTTTCTCGAGTGCAAAGCCGACCGAGGCCAGATTGCCGCAGGTGGATGAAGAAATCTCAGGTGTTCACTATTTCGATGACATCCGTGAGTCCTCCAGACAGTTCCGGATCCTCATCCAGGCGATGGGTGAGCCTTTCTCCCTGCCGGAATTAATTCGGATTGCCCAGTCTTTTGGTATCGAACATGCGTATTCAACGGTCAGCCATTTAATCGTAAGCCACTATATTGTACCGGATGGAAACGGATTTTACCGCTGGAACCAGGACGCCGACCAAAGCCTTTCAAAACGGAGCTGAGATTAAACAATGGAGATGTTTCTAGATTTTTTCAGCAACACCGGGTTTGCCCTGGCCGATTACCGGAATTTCATCATGCTGGGCATCGGCATATTATTTATTTATCTCGGCATTGCCAAGCATTATGAACCCCTTCTGCTGGTGCCCATCGGATTCGGCATTCTGCTGGGAAACATTCCGGTGTTCAAGGGGCTGGGGCTGAGTATCTATGAGCCTAACAGCGTGCTTCATTATCTGTATTTCGGGGTGACCTCCGGGGTCTATCCGCCGCTTATTTTCATGGGTATCGGCGCCATGACCGATTTTTCCACCTTGTTGGCGCGGCCGGTGCTCATGCTGCTGGGGGCTGCCGCTCAAATGGGCATTTTTTTAACTTTTCTGGGCGCCCTGTTTCTCGGGTTTGCCCCGAATGAAGCCGCATCCATAGGGATCATCGGCGGGGCAGACGGCCCGACCGCCATTTTTCTCACCGCCAAGCTGGCCCAGGAATTGATCGGCCCCATTGCGGTGGCCGCCTACTCTTATATGGCGCTGGTACCGGTGATTCAGCCGCCGATCATGCGCCTTTTGACCACGCGTAAAGAGCGTCTCATCCGGATGGAGGAGCCCCGGCTGGTGACAAAGCGGGAAAAGCTGATATTTCCCATCATTGCGGTCCTTCTCTGCTGCTTTATCGCACCGGCAGCTCTTCCGCTTTTAGGGCTTTTATTTTTTGGGAATTTGCTGAAAGAGGCGGTGGTGACCGAAAGACTCGCTCAGGCGGCGCGGACCTCAATCATCGATACGGTAACCATTCTGCTGGGCATGACGGTTGGCGCCAGCACCCAGGCGGACGTGTTTTTAACCGGCAAGTCGATCGGCATATTTGTTCTTGGGGCCCTGTCTTTTGGCGTGGCAACGGCTGCCGGGCTTTTATTTGCAAAAATTATGAATCTTTTTTTAAAACAAAAAATCAATCCGCTGCTTGGCGCTGCCGGTGTGTCTGCGGTGCCCGATTCAGCCCGGGTGGTTCAAATGGTGGGTCAGGCCGAGGATCCCACTAATTTTCTGCTCATGCATGCCATGGCGCCCAATGTCTCCGGCGTGATCGGATCAGCGGTGGGCGCGGGCATTCTCTGGAGTTTCCTGGTCGGCTGACGGAGCGCCCTGTTTTTTGACAAAATCCGCCATCTTTTCATAGGGGTGAAAACCTGCCAGCCGCCACTCGCCATGCGCCAGGGTGGGGGCGATGACGATTTCTTCTTCCTTTGCTTTTGACCAGTCTGCATCAACGGTTGATGCATAGGTTTCTGATTCAAGGACCTTGACGGCTATTTCCGGACATAGGCCCACGGATTCAGAAATATCCGCAAGCACTTCAGTCCTGGCGATATTTCGGTCATGCGCGAAATAAGCTTTATACACCGCCTTGGCAAAGGCGTCGCCGGCTCCATTGGCCTCCGCCCAGTATCGCAGCTCCTGGGCCGTGCGGGAGTCAAACATGTATGCCATCTTTCCCAACGGCAGCCCCAATTCCGCCGCGGTTTTATGAAGTTTGCGCCGCATGGCGTCAATATCAATCGATTTTTTTGAAAACAGGTCCTCAAGGCGCACACCGTCTTCAGGCAGCTCCGGCCGGAGCGGGTAGGCGCGCCAAGTGATGAGAATATCGAATTCATTCTTCAGCTGCTCAATACGTCCCGTATTGAAGTAACACCAGATTCAATTAAAATCGGAATACAATTCAAGTTCAATCGGCATATGCAGTTTACTTTCAAAGTAAATTTGAGGTTTAGGTTTTGGGTATTCGGTATTCGGTGTAAAACTAAAGGTTTCAGGCTTCTTCTAAGTAACTTAATCGTACTCAGTCCCGCGCAAGCGGGACGGTACTCGTACTCGTACTCGAAAAAATCAAAAGCCGATGACGAGCACGAGTACGAGTACGAAGTCGAAATGACAGTATTGATTGATTCTGGACATCTACCGAAAAAATATGTTTTTTTCAATAGGGCGGTTTTACACGCCTTTCAATCTCCTTGACAGATAAAATTTCCCCTGTATTAATAGAGTTATGACAAAGCCAAACCTGTTGTGAGACAGGGACGGAAAGTTACGGGTCTGAAACAGACAGCCGGACTGCCATGGAATTAATGGCAGTCCGGCTTTTTTTATCCCATCGTTTGAAACATAGAGGCCTTTCGTTTTGTATTTGTTGATAAATGCCAGGAAAGCAGGGGCATAGAGGCATAGGGGATTCCGCGCCGTTTAACCAGCCCGGCCGCGGGAAAATTAATTTTTTACCAAAAGGAGGAGGCTTCTATGAAAACAGTGTTTAAAAGCTTTAAAGGGCAATCGATTTTTAGCTTAATTTTGATTTTGACGCTGCTGGTGATTCCAATCTCTTCGTCTTCAGCCGACAATGGGCCACAAATCAAAGCAATGACCCGTAACTTGTATCTTGGCGCGGACATTTTCAAGGTCGTTGAAGCCGCCCAGGAAAATCCGGATGATCCGCTGGCGGTTCCCATTGCCGTTTCCGAATTATACCACACCATGCTTTTTACAAATTTCTGGGCCCGGGCCGAAGCCATAGCCGATGAAATCGAAGAAAAGAACCCAGATGTCATCGGGCTTCAGGAGGTTTCGAAATATTTTAAACAGACGCCCAGTGATTTCATAAATGGCGGGACAGAATCGGCGAGCTTTGTGGTGATTGATTTCTATCAAGTATTAAATGATGCCTTGCTGGATCGTGGTTTACATTACAAAGAATTTGAACAAGAAAATGCCGACATCGAGCTTCCTATGCTGGATTTGAAGTCGCCCAACTTTTTCTCCGATGTTCGGATGGTGGACCGGGACATGGTATTGGTGAAAGATGACGGCTATAATCCGCAAGAAGTGCTTACAAAAAATTATGAAGATAACTTGAGTATTAATTTAAGCGGCATGGATTTAACATTTAACCGGGGGTTTTTGATCTATGACGTTACCATAAAAGGTGAGGATTTCCGGTTCGTCAACACCCACCTTGAAGTTCGGGGGGAACCCGGCAGCCCTTTCAGGCTTTATCAATTTGCTCAGATGTATGAACTGCTGACACTATTGGCAAATCCGACAATTCACTTAGGGGTTGAAGAAAAGCCGATCATCATGGTGGGCGATTTCAACAGCTCGCCTGAAGATGTGCCGGGCACTGCTATTCTTCCGGATGGAAGTGAAGATGATTACACACCGCCTTATATGCTTGCAGAAAAATTCGGCTATTTGGATGCCTGGACCGCACAGAACAAATATGACGAAGGGTATACCAGCGGTTTTGACGAGTATGTCAGTGATCCCTGTGCTGAACTCACTTCCCGCATTGACCTGATTTTCCTGGCGCCTGAGAACCTCGTCGACAAAGTTAAGTGCGACGTGGTGGGTGATGAGGTCTCCGATATGGTTCCCAATCCCTTGCTGCCGGAAGTCCTCAGGCTGTGGCCGTCCGATCATGCCGGGGTTGTGGGAGAGATTAGGTATAAAAAATAGGATATAAGGCCAAAACTCAAAATAGAAAAGGAGGTCGGCGCCTTGCGTCGCCTCCTTTTTTTTAACAAGAGTAAGATTAAGATTAAGAGTAAGATTAAGACGAGAAAAGCCAATAGAGGCGGCAGAAATCAGTTTTTACAAGACCTCCTCGACCGGCATGACGAATGCGCGCATACCCTCTGACGGGTAAAGCTTGGCCTGGCACTGGCGCACAGCATCGGCAACCTCGTCTTTCTTGTCATCTTCGATGACCATGAAAATAAGGACAGACTTTTCCGGCCAAATGCGGTTGCCGAATTTTTTTCCTGATTCTCCCTCGCCAGCAGCATTTTCCAGCTCCGTATATGTATGGATGCCGCGGTCTTTGAGGGTGTTGCGAAATTCTGAATGCCGCCCTTCCGGGCATACAATAACTATCATTTTCATGCTTTGGCCTCCCTGGTATTTATTTTAAATCCCGCTCCCACCGGATTATCGCATCTTCCAGCCATTCATTGATATCCGCATCCGGGTTTCTCCGGTGTTCATTTTCAATTAGTCGGCTGACAAGGGCCTTGTCCCCGCCGGCCATGTTCAGCAGTTTTTTGTAAAGGCGCTTATTTTTATGATGCCCGCGGTTTGCGATCAGGTTATAGCCGATTCCCGCAGCAGCTATCAGAATAATGACAAAAACGGCCGCACCCAAAGGCAGTATATAGGCTGAAAACGCGGCAACGACAACGACGGCCGCTGCGGCTTTCCAGTGGCTTAAGCCTATACGGGAAATAAGCGCGAAAAAGTTTTTCAATCGGATTTGAAATTGGCTGGCGCGGTTTTCCCGGATATCGATGCGGCCCCATCCGGTTTCTTCATCCGCCCCGCAGCGCGGGCATTTATTGTTACCGGAGATGGAGACGGTTCCGCATTTGCTGCATATGTGGATGTTATTTTTCATGGAAAGAAAGAATGTCGAATTTAATTTCAGCTTTAAATCTATAACAGGTTTTTTCAGAGAAAAACGCAATACCTGCAAAAAGGACAATCACTATTTATGAATCAGGAACCATAAACCCATAGTCCGTGAAGATCTTTTGTGCCGTTTCGGTTCTGATAAAGTTAAGAAACTTCCTTGCGTTCTCAGGGTTTCGCCCCTGCCGCAGGGGCGCGATAAAATATTTGATCGCATCACTTTGATCCAGGGCTTCGGCCACCGGGATGCCCTCTACGTCCAATCCATCATTTTCCGCTGCCACAATCTCCGTATGCCAGACCGGCCCCACATCTGCCGTTCCCTGGACAAGGCGTTCAGGGGTTTCCCGGTGATGCACGGTGGTCAACAGGGTGGTGCCGTCTGCCTGTTTTTCCTGTAAAATTTTTTCCACAAAGGTTTGCCCGCCGGCCTGCTCATACATGGCGATAATATAGTCGGCAATGTTTTCATATTCCGGATTCGGCTGAGATATGACCACATCTTCGCGGCCCAGTTCCAAAAGCGAATGAATGGATTTAGGGTTGCCCTTTCTAACCATCAGGGCCAGTTTGTTGTGCAGATAGATGAAATAGGCTTCCGGATCAACCAGCTCCTTTGCCACCAGGGTTTGCATGGCCTGTTCGGAGACCGAAGAGTAGACATCTGCCTGTATCCGGTAGGTGTGGCCATTATATGTCATTCCCCCGGCCAGTATTTGTTTGAGTTCCAGGCCGGGCGGCAGGGTTTCGTAAAAAATGGTTTTTATTTCAGGATGATCTTCCTGAAAAGCATTAATCAACTCCGGCATGAACATGAATTGGTTGCCGGCCATAAATAGAATCAAATCCGCATTATCGGCATGTTCCAGATTATGCAGGTCATCGCCCCGTTCCGTGGGGATAATCGGGTATTCATTCATTTCACTCTCCAAGGAGTGGTACAAGTTTTGTATGAAACCGGACAGATTATGTGCTGCTTACATATCGTCAAGCAGATATTGACAACTGAATTTATTCAAAATATAGTAAACTTAAAATGCAAAGTCAATAGCCAGTCCTTCAACCACGCCTAATGCTTATTGCTTTCGGATGACTCTAAGCAGCCACTAAAAATTTTAATACCAGCCCCTCGGCAAAAACCGGGGCTTTAAAAAACTCCCTCCTGAATCAATAAATCCTTCTTTTTTCCTGATGTGTAATGCCCATGTAACGCTTGCTGGTATAATATATATGTGTATAGGTATACTCCACTGATTTTATAATAGACTTGCGACAATTGTAATTTTGCCATTTTAGGGGACGGCAAAATGAAATTTTTAAAGGAGGTCTGCAAAACAATGATTTGCTTATGCCCCGCCAAATACATAAAAACTGCTATTTTAATCCTGATCTGCATTTTAAGCCTAAGCTTAGTACTGTCAGGTTGTTCCCCAAATGAAGAAGATCGAAAATCCGCTCTTAGGGAAAATCCTGATCAAAAACCAACAGTAAAAGTTGTTTATGTGGACTGGGCGTCAGAGACAGCCAGCTCCAATGTGGTTAAGGCGGTTATTGAAGACAAACTGAACATGAATTGCAAATTGCTGCCAGTCTCCCTCATCGCCATGTGGGAATCCATCGCAGCCGGTGATCAGGATGCAATGGTATCAGCTTGGCTTCCTTCTTTACAGGCCCGTTTTCTTGAGAAGTTTAAAAGCCGGGTGGATAATCTTGGTCCCAACTTAAGAGGCACAAAAATTGGCCTGGTGGTGCCCCAATATGTAAGCATTGATTCCATTGCCGAATTACAAGCCCACCCGGAAAAATTTGATAATAAAATTATTGGGATAGATCCCCATGCGGGCATTATGGAAAAGACTGCCGCTGCCAGCAAAGAATACAATTTAGGCAAATATCAACTGGTTTCGGGAAGTGGCCCCACGATGACCCGGACCCTGGAAAGGGCTATGGCAGAAGGTAGTTGGATAGTGGTCACTGGATGGACGCCGCACTGGAAATTTGCCCGCTGGGACCTGAAATACCTGCAAGACCCTAAAAACGTATTTGGTAAAGATGAATACATCGGTCTCACCGACGAGATCAAATTGTCTTAAACTGGGCGGTTTGAAAATGTAGTTC
>JBKHAE010000025.1:0-35347 GCA_046543065.1 Desulfobacterales bacterium
TTGTCACCCCCAGAAATGTCGTGATCAGATAAAAAAACCGGCCGGGATAAATGATGCCGTTAATGGCATAGCCAAAAATACTGGGATTGGATATGCCGAAGATCCCGTTGGCGCCGCCGGTGATACCGAATAGATTGTTGATCAAGGCAATCCGCACAATCTCCACCATGCCGATGGTGACAATCAGCAGGTAATCCCCCCGCAGATGGATAATGGGCTTTGCCACAACCAGGGCAAACAGAGCCGCCATGATCCCGGCTACCGGCATCAGCCAAAGCACGGGAACGCCGTAAGTGATATTGATAATGGCGGTGGTGTAGGCGCCGATGGCGTAAAACGCGGCATGGCCCATGTGAAACATGCCCCCGTAGCCCAGAATGATATTTAAGGAAAGGCCCAGAACCGCATAGATGGCCACGTTATTTAGCACATCAGTCCAGTAGTTGTTCAAATAGAGCGGGGCGAATACCCAGAACACCACCACCAGGGTATAAACCGTTTTTCGAATTTTTGTCCTGGCATCATTCATATTTTTTCTGCTACCCGTTCGCCCAGTAAACCGGTGGGCCGAACAATCAAAATCAATATTAACACGCCGAAGGCAATCGCATCCTTCCAGGCCATGGAGATATAGGCCGCGCCCAGGGCCTCGATCACGCCGAGGAGCAGGCCGCCCACCATGGCGCCGGGAATATTGCCGATACCTCCCAGAATCGCGGCTGTAAATGCCTTTAAACCGTAGATCCAGCCCATGGTAAATTTGATCTGCCCGTAATAAAGCCCCACCATCACGCCGGCCGCCCCGCCCAATGCCGGGCCGATGAAAAACACCAGCATGATCACGCGGTCCACATTGATTCCCATCAGCCGGGCCGCATCCTGATCAATGGCCGCCGCCCGAATGGCCGTGCCGATTTTTGTTTTCTGGATAAACGTATAAAGGGCCACCATGAGAATAATACAGCTGGCAAGAATGATAACCCGCATCACCGGTATGGAAAGGCCGAAAATATGGATAGCCTGGGAAGTTAAAATACCTTGCGGATAAACCTTGGGGTTGGGCCCGTAAACCAGCATGACCGTGTTGGAAAACACAATGGAGGCGCCAAGGGCTGACACCACGGCCGAAAGCCGGGGCGAGGTGCGAAGCGGCTTATACGCCGCCCGGTCCAGCAGGATTCCGATCACCCCGATCAGCCCCATGGCCATCACGGATAAGAGCAGCACGCCCGCGACCGGCCCCAGATGATCGGTCAGGGAAAGCGAGGTTAAAAGGGTCAGCCCAAGATATGCGCCGATGGTAAACAAATCGCCGTGGGCAAAGTTAATGAGCTTTAACACACCATAGACCATGGTATAGCCCAGGGCAATCAGGGCATAAATCCCGCCCACCGCCAGCCCGTTGGTCAATTGGGTAAAAAATAATTCCATGGATTCGTATCCCGAAGAGGTATCAAAATCAGCTTTTACAGCCGAGTATGGAAACCCGGCCTAAAAGATTCAAATGCAGTCAGGCCGGGACCAAGCTTAAAAATAACTCTTGCCACCGGATAAAGGCACTAAGGCACGGGGGCACGATAAATTTGTTCTATCTATTTTTCAGGCGGGCACGGTGACCCGCCCTACGAATGGGGAAAAACCCGATCCATCGTAGGGTCGGTCACCGGGCCGACCATAATTCATTGATTTAATTAACCTAATACCCGTGAAGTTCCCTAGAAATCCAATATTTGTAATCTTACTCCTGCAGAACGAAGTTGCCCTCGGCATCCACCTTATATACCCGGTAGACATCGTCCACCCGGTCGCCTTTGTCATTAAAGGAAATGGTTCCGGTTAACCCGGAGAAGCCCTCAAGCTCATTGTGCAGATAATCAGCCAGTTTATCAGAATCCGTGGATTCGGTCTCCTCAATGGCTTTTACCAGCACGCGGAATCCGTCGCCCGCGAGAACCGCCCAGATGGAGCCGGGGGTTGCGTTATACCGCTTTTTGTAGGCATCCAGAAAATCCTGGGCTTCCTTGGTCGGCAGGTCCTGGGGGACTGGTGGAGATAGGAAATAAAAACCCTGGGCGGCTTTTTTGCCGGCGATTTTGACCAGATCCGGGTTGTTGTTGGCATCGCCGCCGATAAAGGGCACGTCCCAGCCCATCTCCATTTTCTGGCGAAGCAGCATGCCGGCCTCGGGATAATAGCCGGTAAAGAATACCACATCCGGCTTTGTGGCCTTTATCTTGGATAGAATCGTGTTATAATCCTGCTCGCCCGGGGTCAGGGCATCAAAGAAGACCACATCGGCGTCCTCGTCGTCTATCCTGCCCTCCGCTTCATCCGCCAGCCCTTTGGCGTATGTCGTGTTGTCATGCAGGATGGCCACTTTTTTATACCCCTGATCCAGAATGGTCTCAACAGCCACACGCCCCTGCTCATCATCGCGCGGGCAGGTGCGGAAGAAATACTTAAGCCCCTTTTCGGTCAGCCGGATGGCTGTTGAGCCGTTGGCAATCTGGATGATTTTGGCGGAGGCGTAAATATTCTGGGATGCTTCGGTAATCGATGACCCGTATGTGCCGATCACCCCGGCCACATCCCGGGTAGCCAAACGCTGGGCGGCCAGGGCCGCGGTGCGAGGATCCCCCCCGTCATCCCCGATGACAATTTCCACCTCCTTGTCTAAAAGCCCGCCGGCATTATTGACCTGATCCGCCAGCAGCAGCAGGATCTGCTTCATATCCTGGCCCTCGCTGGCCCATGAACCGGTGAGCGGGCACATCAAACCGATTTTGAGCGTGTCTTTTGCCAGGGCCGGTCCGGCAAACAGCAAACCAAGCGCTATAAAAAGTGACAACAGCTTTTTCATAATCATCTCCCTTTCCTTGAAAAATGTCATAATTAAGTGCATCATACACAAATAAAGCCTTAATACCCGCCTGATACAAAGGAGTCAATTGCAATTTTACCCTTAAACGCCAGGCCGGGGCCTAAGGTAAGCCTCTATAATTTATGACAAATTGATATCTATTCGATTTTCTGCAATTCTCCGGTCTGCTGCAGCACGTTGCCGGCAATAATAAAAACAAGGCCAATCACGGTAGATAGCCGGATATCTTCGCCGACAAACATCCGAATAAAAAACAGGGACAAAAACGGGGAGAAAAAGATCAGTGTACTCACCCGGGCGGTGCTACGGGTTAATTTCAAGGCATTCAGCCAGAACACGAACGTGATCCCCATCTCAAACACGCCCACATAAACGGCCCCGATAAACCCGTGCAGGGTATCGGGGAAGGGATCGGAAAAAATCAGGCAGGCAATCAAAATAAATGGAAAGCCGAACACGAAATTTAAGAATAGCCCGGCCACGGGATCGTTCTCGTCCCGGGTGTTATATATCCAGTAAAGCGCCCATATCACGGTGCTGCCAAGTGCCAGGGCCACCCCGAATCCGTTTGAAAATTCAAGCGCCAGCAAGTTGCCGTGCGTGGAGATCACCACCACACCGAAGTAGCTGATAAATATCGCCAGAATCTCCCGAATCCCCATAGGCTGCTTTAAAAGCGGAACAGACAGCAGGCTTAAGGTGATCGCCCACGTATAATTGAGCGGCTGAGCTTCCTGGGCGGGCAGCAGATCGTAGGCGGCGAACAATACCGTGTAATAGAGAAACGGATTCAAAAACCCGAGCCCGGCCGCCTGCATCAGGGATTTAGCGCGATAACGGAGGAGCAGGTAAATTTTACCCTGAAAAAAAAGCACCCCGAACAGGCAGATAATTGAGACCACATCCGCCCAAAGCAGAAGCTGCAGGGTCGTGAGGTGCCGCAGGGATAATTTAAATGCCGATGCCACGGTGGACCAGATGAGCACTGCGGCAAAGGCATATAGATAGGCTTTTTGCTGTCGGGTCATGAGGCGTTTTCCCGTGAATCTATGAAGTTTTGAAGGTCGCTGAAGATGCCTGCCTTATCAGAAAGGTCGCAAAAGGGCAACCATTCCCGGTTCGTAAATCAGAATTTTAAATTTACTTTCGTTCCCTGCTGTTGCTATACTTCGACATTTGGCGGATGCGCTATCGCTTATCCGCCCTACTGATTCGTACTCATACTCGTGTGCGTGATCGATTTTTTATTTTTTTCGAGTACGAGAACCGGCCCGCTTGCGCGGAAATGAGCATGATACGTTACTTAAAAGGAGATTTGAAGCTGTTATGACACAGGATGGCGCCGTTTACCCGATGGGGTATCAAATTGAAATCGAACCCGATCTGTCCCGCAAGGATTTTACCGGCACGGTTCAGATCCATCTGCATGCGGACCAACCGTCGCAGATCGTCAAACTGAACGTCCTGGATATCGCGGTCCGCCGCTGCGCCCTGATCCAATCCGATACGCTGGTTGACTGCCCGTTTACGGTCAATCCGGCGGATGAAACCCTCCGGATCGATCTGCCAGAGCCTATGCACGGGGATATATCGCTTAAAATCGACTATCATGGGGCGATTAATCAATCCATGGCCGGATTTTATGAGAGTCATTATACGACGGACAGCAAGAAAATCCCCATTGCGGTCACCCAGTTCCAGGAGAGTGACGCGCGCCGGGCGTTTCCTTGCATGGACCATCCCGTTTACAAGGCTCGCTTTATGGTCAGTCTGATTGTCGATGCTCACTTGACGGCGATTTCCAATACGCCCATTGACGGACAAACCACCCTGAAAAACGACAAAATAAAAATCACCTTCCGACAGACCCCGAAGATGTCCACCTACCTGCTCTTTTTCGGAGTCGGCAATTTTACGCATCGACCCGGCGCGATTGACGAGCGGGTCCGGATCGTCTGGCTGCCAGGAATGGCGGACGTGACGGAATACGGGCTGCAATTCGGGGAAAAGGCGCTTCAATACTGTGAATCCTGTTTCGGCATCCCCTATCCCCTGCCCAAACTGGATCTCATCGCGGTACCGGATTTTGCCTTCGGCGCCATGGAAAACTGGGGCGCCATCACGTTCAGGGAAAATCTCCTCCTCTATGATCCGGAAATCACCAGTGCCGAGGCGGAAGAGCGTATCTGCGAGGTAATCGCCCATGAAATCGTACACCAGTGGTTCGGCAACCTGGTCACGCCTTCGGACTGGCAGTACCTTTGGTTAAACGAGTCCTTTGCCACCTATTACGGATTTGGCGTGGTGGCCCATTATCATCCGGACTGGCAGATATGGGATGAGTTTTTGGCGAGCCAAACCGCGCCGGCCATGGCCCGCGACGGCCTGTCCGACACCTCGGCCATTGAAATCTCCGGCGGCAGCCATGTGGTAATAAACAGCAGCACCGCCCCCATCATTTACAGCAAAGGCGGGAGCGTGCTGCGCCAGGTGGAAGGCTATCTGGGCAGCGAAGCATTCCAGAACGGACTCAACCATTATCTCAACCAGCATGCCTACGACTGCGCGGCCAGCCAGGATCTCTGGATGGCGCTTGAAACGGTATCCGGCCA
Organism: Desulfobacterales bacterium; assembly: GCA_046543065.1. Taxonomy (GTDB): domain Bacteria; phylum Desulfobacterota; class Desulfobacteria; order Desulfobacterales; family Desulfosalsimonadaceae; genus M55B175. The sequence continues at coordinate 5,494 of JBKHAE010000025.1, forward strand.
CCCCATATCAGAAATGATGCGCGCCTGGGTGTCCACCCCGGGCCACCCGCTGGTCATTGCCAGCCGCTCCAATGGCCGGCTGTGGCTTAAGCAGCAAAAGTTCACCTATATGAATAAAGCCTCGGATGCGGTGTGGCCGATTCCGCTCCTGATCCGGGTGTTTGAAGCGGACGGCACATCGCGCGTTGTGACACAAATGATGGACACCCGGGAGATGCACATAGATATCAGTCCCGATGCAGCGGCCTACAAGATCAATGACCGGCAGACCGGGTTTTACCGCACCGCCTATGACGATCCCCAGGATTTCGAGGCATTATGCCGTCTGATCCGCCGCAAACAAATCCCGGCGATTGACCGCTGGGGCATCGAAAACGATGTGTATGCCATGGTCAAGGCCCGGCAGTACGGAGTTGATCAATATCTTCACTTTATATCCGAATTTCATGCGGAGGATACCCCCCTGGTACTCTCGTCCGTGTTCAGCCATTTGTTTGAACTCTTTCTTTTGCTGCAAGGGCCGGCTAAGGAAAAAACTACCGGACAGGCCCGCCAATGGATTGCTGAGACCATCCAGCGCCTTGGACTGGTCCCCGGAGATCAGGAACCGCACGGCCGGCTGCGGCTGCGCAGTAAGGCCTTGCAGATGGGCGCGTTTCTGGACATACCGGAGGTTATCAACGCCGGGTCGGCGCATTTCGAGCGTTTGTTAGATGGCGAAAAACTGGATCCGGATATCCGCCGGGCGGTTATGCAGACAGGCGCCCGGGCATCCGGAGACAAAGCCTATGAATGGTTTACCCGGCAGCTGGCGTCAGTTAGCAGCGAACAGGAAAGAATCGACATTTTGATCGCCATGGGCTGCTTCAAAGAAAGCGAACAGATTCATAAGGCGCTGGCCTACATCATGGAAAAGACCCCGGACCGCAACAAGTTCATTCCAGTGGGCCAGATGGCCGGAAACCCGAATGCCATCCCCCTGCTGTGGGACTGGTATAGCCGGAGCTGCCCGGCGCTTAAAAAAATTCATCCCTTGATCCATGAACGGATTATCGGGGCGATCATTCCGGCATGCGGCATGGATCAGCCGGATGCGGTGAAAGCATTTTTTGACAGCGCGTTTGACACTTCTGATCCGGCCGCACCGGTAATTCGAATGGCATTTGAAAAGCTTGAGATCAGTCGGCGGCTGCGGGTGGCTGATTAGGCCCCGCTTAGCTCGTTTTTAACCGCCTGGCCGAGCTTATCCAAGGTAAACGGCTTTTTAAGAAAGGCGCCGGCGCCCAGTTTCTGGGCTTCAAGGATCCGCTCGGTTTCTGAATAGCCGCTCACGATAAGGGTCGTTTGATCCGCCCGATTCTCAATGATTTTTCTGTATGTGTCAAGCCCGTCCATGCCCGGATCCATGATCATGTCCAGCACAATCAGGTCCACGGACTGCTGTCGCAGAAATTCCACCGCCGCATCGCCGCTGGGTACCGTCTCCACAGTGTAGCCAAGGGCGGCCAGCATGTTGGAGGTGATCTCCCGCTGCTCCTTGACATCATCGATCACCAGCACCGACTCCCCGTTTCCCATGTAATCATCAAGGGGCAGTAACTTCTCCGCCTCCCGAATATTCCGGGTGGCCGGAAAATAGAGCGTGACGGTGGTCCCGGCCCCGGTTTGGCTCTTGATATCAATATAGCCTTGATGATCCCGGACCGCACCCCACACCACGGCCATCCCCAGACCGGTGCCGCTTCGGCCCATTTTTTTCTTGGTGTAGAAGGGTTCGAATATATGCTCCAGATCCGTTGACGACATACCATAGCCGGTATCCGAAATCCTGAGACAAATGTAGTCCCCCTCTGCAACGGTTTCATAGCCGTTAATGGGCCTGTCCACATAGCAGTTATGGGTTTCCAGCGTAATCGCGCCCTCATGTTCGATGGCTTCGGCGGCATTGGAAATCAGATTCATGACCGTTTTTGACAGATGCACGGGCGAGCCCATTATATTGGGAAGATCTTCACCCAGACGGCAGCGGATAGCAACCTGCGGATGATAGGAGCGGAGCTTATGGTATTCCGGACTTTTCAGGTATTGTTCGATGATCTCGTTTAGGTTAACCGGCTCAACCTCCGCCACCCCTCTTCTGGCCAAGGTTAAGAGGTCCTGAACGATGGTGACCGCCTTTTTACCGGACTCCCGCATGGTCAAAATAGGCCCGCGCAAATCGCTGTCCTCGGGCACCTGCATCAACAGAAGATCCGGATAACTAACAATACCGGACAAAATGTTGTTTAAATCATGGGCCACCCCGCCGGCCAGTGTGCCCACGGCCTCCATTTTCTGTGCGCGCTGGAGCTGGGCCTCAAGATGCTTCTGATGGGTGACATCAGATAGAATCACCACAATGGAATCCTTGCCATCATCTTTGACCCGCACGAATTTCATTTCAACCAGCTTATTATTGACCATCACAGGATCTGGCAATGCCATATGCCGCTGCGAATCTACGGTTTTCGCCAAAGATTTTACCATCTGCTCGCGATCTTCCGGCTGAAAAAGCGTTATAAAACCTATGGAGAGCAGCTCTTCCTCAGCAATACCCAGAATAGAGATAGCGGCCTGATTAGCGTAAACAATGCGGTTGTTCCCGATCAGCTCCAGAAAGCCCTCGGAGATATGATCCAGGGTAATCTCGTAGTGCTTTTTGGCGGCCAGGAGTTCTTTGGTGATTTCACGCTCATAGATCTCATCGGTACCCAGCACCCGGCCCTTTAATTGCGCTTCCCGGCCCTCCTTAACATCGGCAATAATCCGCAGCACATGGCCGGACATTTTATCAAACGGGCCCTTGGCGATCACCATGTCGGCCGAGCAGTCATCAATTTTAAGCTTTTCCTCTTTGGCGATGGCAGACATAACAACCAAAAAAGCATTTTGAAATTCGGGCATACTGCGGATGATCCGGCAAAGTTTCTCACCGCTGATATTGGGCATGACCAGATCAATAAAAAAGAGATCAATGGCCGCAGTCTGCATCACCTCAATCGCGGAGAACCCGTCTGATGCGGTCAGCACCTCATATCCGCGTTTTTCAAGGAGGGTGGTCATAAATTTGAGCATCAAGGGATGATTATCTACCACCAGAACTTTTTTCATGCCCGCCTTTCCGGATTCTGTCATTCGATCGCCCAAACAAACTCCTCAAGTAATGCGGAAAATTTACGGATTAACTGATCCGCCGCCTGCCACTGGCTGTTTCTAATGGCTGTTTCAATTTCACCGGCAATTTCTGAAAATTCCTCCAGCTTCATATTTAATGCCGCCCCTTTTAAGGAATGGGCAATAGCCAATGCCTCCGCGCGGGCATTAGCCGAAATTGCCGATTTCAAACTTTTAAGCTCAGAGATGCTGGTATCAGCAAACAAACGGGCCAAGTCCATATACTCATTTTCAGCCAGCCCCAGTTCATGCGCGAAAATTTTTAATCTCATGATATTCTGAACCCATCTGGTGTGGATACCCCTTAACATCAATCCGGCCCTGTTAAAAACCCTTTTTTCGGCAGGTATCGCACTTTCATGAAGACTCCAATGATTGACAGCCTCATACCTAATGCAAGGCCATCAGTGATTATGTGGACTTAAATATATAGCAGCGCTTTATCAAAAAATAGGCTACGGCAATGGCTGCAATCATCGCTGCGATGCCGATCAGGGTGACGCTGTCATAGGTTTTTAAATCCAGGGTGATGACCTTTCGTCCAATGGCGATCAGGGCGACTTCGAGAACGACTTCCGAATGAAGCACATTATCCGACAAATAGGTTTTAATGGTTTCCAAAAGCTCGATCCCGATTAAAACAAGAAGGAAAAAACCGAATATTTCAAACAGCTGATCAATGCCCAGCCAGTAGGCGGGCGGCTTGAAAATATCAATGAAAATGATAACGCCCAGTTCAATGGTGGATATGAACACCACCAGAGCCATCATTGCGATTAAAGATAAAATGACGGTTCGCTCAAACCATTTTAAAAGTGCCATTGGCTTCCCGCTTTTTTGGAAATTTGAATTTCTTTGGTGCACTAAGGCACTATCCAAACCGCCCGGTCATGAATTTTCTGAACTACCGTACCGGCCACGCGGCCCATGAATTGGCTTGTGCTCATCCCGTGTTTGCCGATCACCAGGGTGCCGAAATCGCCTTTTTGCAATTCTTCAACAATGGCTTTGGCCGGGGAAAGACGTTTTTCAGTCTGACGAAAGTTAATCTGGGAATCCGTAAAGCCGGCATCTTTCAGCATATTCAAAGCCTGGGCGTGAAAATCGGTCAGACAGCGCTGGTTGTCATTTTCGATAGCCTGACTGAGGGTATCCGCTTCCATATCACCCAAATCAATCTCGCAAAAATCGCCGAGCTTCGGCTTTACATGCAGTAACTCAATTTTTGGCTCTTTAGTTTCGGACAGAATAAACACCGCATGGTCCAGGGCACGCAGGGAATTGACCGACCCGTCCACGGCAATCAGCACATGGTCGGAAGCGACCGTTCCATCCACCAGCCACACCGGAATCTGTTTCGCATGCGCCACCAGGTTGGTCGTCACGCTGCCGACGAAGAACTCCTGAAATGCTGATATGCCGCGCCTTCCGATCAAAATCGCATCGTATCTGCCGGCCTCCGCCATCTGGATGATATCATCGGCCACCCCCGCCTCCCGCGGCGCGGTCTTTATCTCGATACGTTCCGCCCCAATATCCGTTTCGGTTAACCGGGTTTTGCAATTCTCCAAAAGCTCAAGCGATGCCTGATGATTTTTCTGGCGGACCGCTTCCAACTGCGACCTGGCCTTAGGTTTCGATCGCGTCTCCTCGACAAGATATTGGGAAATCATGGGCTGCACATGAAACAGCACAAAATCCATATTCTTTACCAGTGCCCCTGTTCGGGCGGCGTATTTTATGGCCTGCCTGGCGTGAACCGACTGATCCACAGCGATTAATATTTTCCTTCGCATCTGCTTCCTTCCTTTTCAGTCCTTAATGAAATCCCGCTGGTTCAGGGCCTCCGTCCCTGTCATTGGGGCGTTTATCCGATCAAACTTTGAAATATATCAATAAAATAAGATATTTTTATTTAAAAAAGCAAATGATTTATCCGCATCCCCGCCAAAAAAGGCACTAATCATGAGCGCCTGTCCAATTTTGACTGACAGCTTTGTCAGAGCGGTTGATTTTCCAGACCGGATTCTGTATGAAGGGGTGACCGCTAAACAGATAACATGCGCAATTCTAAACCCGCAGTCCCGGAGTCGGTATGACAATAAAGGGCAACCTGGAAACCTTCTACCTGACCTCCCTTTTGCAGATGCTCAATTATGATCAAAAGACGGGGAAACTAACGATCAAGTCCGATACCAATGAGGTCCAAATATTCCTGCACGAAGGGGATATCGTATTTGCCACGGAGACCCAAAAAACCAATCGACTGGGCGATCTGCTAAAAAACAAAGGCATGATCTCGCAGCAGGTCCTCAATGAATGCCTGGCGCTCAGCCGCAAAAACAAACAAGGGTTGGGCAAAACCTTGGTTCAGCAGGGTCATATCTCCCTTGGAAAGCTTAACGCCTTTCTTTTAAAACAGGCAGAAAACACGATCTATAATGTGTTCCTATGGACTCATGGGGAATTTGAATACCAGGACGAGGATCTAAACCTGAAAGGCGTGGTGGGAAACAAATTAAACACCATGAACCTGCTGCTGGAGGCGTCCCGGCGCGTTGATGAAATTGAGATTTTCAAGAAACAGATTCCCAATGAATCCGGCATCATAAAAATTGCCGGCAATACGGATCAGAGCGGGGGCGATATCAAGCTGAATCCGGATGAATGGCGCATTTTGTCCCTGATTGACGGAAAATCCACCGTTCGGCAAATAATTGACAAAAGCGAATTTGATGACTTTATCGCCTACAAGCATTTGAATTCGTTGATCGCCTCGGGAAGGGTTGAAGTCACCCAGCCCAAATCGCAAAGCGAACTGGCCGAAGAAGCGGTCAGCCAGCTCAGCCGGGTTGACTCCCGGCAATTCAGAGAGGCGCTTGATGATCTGGGGCTTAAGCGCTCCAGTATTCTGCGGATCGCCCTTACCCGCATTTTCCGTGATGCGGCGGATGAAGCGCAGATCCAGGCGGCAGCCAAAGAAGAAGCCGCAAAAATTACCGATCCCAAAGAAAGCGCCGCTTTATACAGGCTCACCGAAGAAAACCCCGTGCCGCTTATGCAGGAGATGATTGAGCTGCTGTGGCATACAGTAAATAAGAAATGAAGGAACTGATCGTACTCGGGGAATTCATCTGAACTTATCCCCCATTGGCACTTCGACCATAATCGCCGTGCCGGCGCCGGGCCTGGAATCAATGGTAAAACTTCCGCCCAGATGCTGCATTTTTTCCCGGATGTCAAAAAGACCGAACCCCTCATAGGATGCGGCCTCCGTGTGAAGATTCTCCGCATCAAACCCGATCCCGTCGTCTTCAACATCCATAGTGATCAGATGACCGGCATTATTCAAACTGATCCGGATCTCTTTGGCCCGGGCATGCTTTACCGTATTTTGGATCAGTTCATTTAAAACGCGATACAGAATAATTTTAATTTCATCGTCAATTTTATCCAGGTCCCCGGAAAACCAGGTCTTAACCGGAATACCATATTTTGTCCCAACCGATCCGGCAAGGGATGTCAATGCCTCCTCAAGGCCGAAATCATATAAAACCGGCGGACTCAAATCAAACGTCAGGGACTTGGTATCCCTGATCACCTTCTGAATCTGGCCCTTAATCTCCCTGACCCGCTGCAGTTGTTCTGCCTCCCCTATTTTATTCTCAAGCGCGTTCAACTGGAGCTGGGCGGCAAAAAGCTCCTGGCTGACGCTGTCATGAAGCCGAGATGCCAGCATGCGCCGCTCGCTTTCCTGGGTTTTGGAAATCTGGATGGAAAGCCCCTTCAGCTTAACCTGATACTCCAGGAGCTTGGCTTCAATCCGCTTCATTTCGGTCACATCGCTCAGCACAACATTGGCCCGATACGGATGCCCGTCCAGAAACGTGCGGTTGGTATTGATTAAGACCCAGCGCATATCCCCGCTTTTGGTAATCAACTGATAAGTGACATCCGGAGAAATGCTTTCCCCGGCCAGCAGCCGGTTATAGCGGACCATATAATTTTTTCGGCTCTCTTCGGTCATCATATCAAAAACGGTCATGGACATGATCTCTTCCCGGGTATAACCGGTGATATCAGACAGGACATCGTTAAAACTCTCCATTCTGCCGGTTTTGATATCAAGTTCCATGATCGCGGCTTTGGCGTGCTCCACCACCTGGCGGTAGCGCTGTTCGCTGGCCTTTAACTCCTGTTCCGCGGCCATTTTTTCATTAATCAGGCGATCGATCTCAAACTTGACATAGCCAATCGCTTCAAAAACCTGGTTTAGGGATTGATCCCCGGATTTTGATTTTGAGCCCGCAGCCGGCAATACACCGTCATGCTGCCAATCAATTGATTGAATATAATCAAGCAGGCGCTCCGCGTATTGCCGGGTGAGCGCCTGGTTGAAACGACTGAGCAGCCTCAGGGAAACCGCCTTAAATTTATCTTTAATCCCGGCGGCAAGCGCTTTTGAAAAATCCGGGAGAGTCGCGTAAATGGAAAACCGGTTCGGAATGGATGCTGAAAAGGCGCTTTTACCTGAAGGCGGCGGCGATCCCAAAGGGGCCTGATCGATAATCTGCATGGCCACGCTGATGGCCTGAGAATAATCCGAAACCGCATAAAGCGGGGCATCAAAAAACTGCAGCCGCACGGCCAGATGATAGCTGATTTTAAACAGCGGAGGCATATTGTAAAGAACGCCGGCCATCATCTGACGGTGATCCCTGAAATAATCAACGTACTGTTTCCTGGCGTCGGTTTCCGCTCCCTTCACATCCGAATAATCCTCAATTAAAACCACATTTTTTTCAGAATTGAAATTTTCGGATAAAAAACGGTCAATCAATGATAAGGAATCCGTCATATCAACAGCGCGCACATATCCGCTCGCTTTGACCAGAAAAATCCGCTCCCCGAGTTTGGCCATCTCAACCCGGTAGCTGCTGCCCGCACGCCGGTTGACAGGAACCTCCGGGCATGAGACGGGCAATCCGGTGATCGGACAGTGCTCAGCAGTCATATACCAGGCAGCATGATGTGTTGATGGTTTAGCCATTTGGGATTAAGCGGGATATTGAATTTTATTAATCTGAATCGGGTCCCGGATTTTATTTAGTTCTTTTTGCTGGTTTGGGGTATCCTGCTTGACTCAAGATTCTACTAGATATAGTATCCGGCTCAATGGATCAAGAAATTTACTCAGGATCTCTAAATCGCCAGTATTGGATTAAAACCCGGAGCGCCGTCATTGCTTTCCAGATTAATACCCCGTTCTCATCCCGAACTGGACTGGGTGCAGGTGGCAGTGACCACCCACTGCGACGCCAACTGCGCTTACTGCCCCCGGACCCGATTCCGCTCGGCCTGGAAGTCCAGACACATGGACCCGGATCTGCTCTCCCGATTCATAGACGGGCTTAAAAACACCACCCTGATTTATCTCCAGGGATGGGGAGAGCCCCTTGTGCATCCCCATTTCTGGGAATTTTTGAGCCGGGTCAAAAACCGCGGATTCATGGCCGGGTGCACTTCCAACGCCAACAATCTGAACAAAGAGGCCCTGGAGCGGGTGGCGGGCGAAGGTCTGGACATCCTGGCCCTTTCCCTGGCCGGCGTGGGGGAGGAAAACGACCGCATACGCCGCGGGACCTCTTTTGACCGGGTCATGCGGACCATTGAGGAGGTGCATCGCATAAGGGCCAGGCAGGGCACGGATACCCCCCGGATACATCTGGCTTACATGGTCCTTCGCTCCGGGCTGCCGGACCTGAAAAATCTGCCCCGGCTCATCCTGGATTCCGGCGTGGACCACACGGTTTTGTCCAGCCTGACCCTGCCTTTGAGCCGGAAATGGGAAGAGGAGGCTTTGCTGGCGGACAGCCGGCAGGGCTACGAGACCCTTCTGCAATGGATGCGAGCGCTCTTTTCCTCCCCAAAGCTAAGCTCCCGGGTCTTTCCGCATATGTACAGCCCGTATCAGCCGGCAGGAGAGTGTTCGGAGAATGTGCGCCGGGCCTTTTGCCTGAACGAGACCGGCCGGGTCTCTCCCTGTGTCATGACCCAGCTCCCGACAACAAGGCCGGCCGTATACCGGTACCAGGGCCGTGAGTATCCGGCTGATCATTCGGATTTCGGTTGTCTGGCCGAGCAGGGCCTGAAGGATATCTGGTACAGCCGGGAATACAAACGCTTCCGCAGGAAGATGGACCTGGCCATGTGCAGCCGCTGTCACAAAACCCGGATAATCTCTGATCCGGATTTCCGGCTCACAATTTAATCGACTGCAAGCAGTCCGCCAGGGGGACGGCTAAGCACCGGGCGCAAAATCACCCCGGCAGCCGAAATCGGAGGAAAACGCATGACAGACAGGGACCATCCAGCCCCCTATGATCTGATCCGGGACTACGAGGAGCAGTTCGTCTATGAGCTGGCCCGGGGGGTAGTGGACAAGCCCGAGATTTCGGTATGGATGATCTTGATTCCCATTTTATTCGTCCACCATATGTACCTGATGAACAAATACAAGAATGGCGTGCATTCCTTTGCCCGGGGCATCATGGAACCCAAGCTGAAGGCCCTGGATAAAGCGCTCAAGGAGAGGGAATCCGGAACGGAATGCAGAGAACTGCCGCCTGACGCCTATTTCCCGGAATTGGCGGGCCGGGAGGATTTGGACCGCATCCTTTTGTCCAGACAGGTACGGGTCATAAACCTGCTCAAAGCGAACTACCGCAGACTGATGGATGCGGGCGGGTCCAGCTACGGCCGGCTCCTGCGCCGGGCTTATCCCGAACAGCAGCAATACAAAACGTTTATTTCCGGGCTGACCAAGGCGGAGCGGGATCTGAACCAATATCTAACAGAAAACTTTCATACCTCGGAAGCCTCTTTGGCCATTGTGCGAAGAATGGAGGAGCAGTGCAGGCTGCTGCGCAAAAAGGAATTCGCGTTTTTCTACAATTCTTCCGGCTCGGATTGAGTCTGGGCTTTCCTGGCCCGCTTTTTTTTTAAATACCGCATGTACTCTTCAGCCTCAAAGTATTCCTCCACATTGTCGTAATACCAGGCCCCGACATTGGTCCCGCTCTCGCGCAAAAGCGTAACCTGCCAGCCCACCCAGGGGAGGCGCTCCACCAGCGGAGCGAAATAAATAAACGCCGCAAGTATCAATAGCGCCAGCAGCAGTCTGGCCCACCTCTTTTTTAAGGACACCGGGGGCGATTCCCCGCCCCCGGTGTCCTGCTTTGCATTAAGCAATGTACTTTACTCCCGCTGTTTTCAGGCCCCGGCCATGAGGCTGTCGGTTATTTCCCGGAAAAGGACTATAAACATGAGCCAGGCGACAAACAGAGTCAAAAGCAGGTTAAAGGTCTGGCCGCATGCATAAAGGATAAGGGGCTTGCCGCCGCGCAGAGGCTCTCTGAGCTCCCGGTAGTTGATGCTTAAGCCGATACTGACAAAGGCCAGGCAGAAGAACCAGCCGCGAAAGCGGTTGGCCATCGCCAAAACGCCGTCGTTGACCATGGCCTGCCCCCAGTCCATGGTCACTGCGGCCTGCATGATGGAGAACACGATCGAGGCGCCGATAAAGCCCAGAATAAACTTGGGAAAACGATACCAGATCTCAAACAAAGCGCCGCTGGCGGTGAACTTTATCGGGGTCTCGCCGGGCTTGCAGGCCCGATCCGGTTCAACGCGCAGGCACCAGTAAGCGGCCACGCCAAAGGCGATCACGCCGATCATCACGTTCTGAATCATCTTGATGGTTGCCGCCACATACATGGCCTCCATACCGATCAATTCCCCTGCCGCGACCACCGAGCCGGTATTGTCTACGGTGCCGCCCAGCCAGGCGCCGGCCCAGACCGGATGCATACCGGTCATGTTGGCAATGGCCGGCAGCAAAAAAATCATGATCGCGACAAAGATCATGGACATTCCGATGGACAGGGTCAGTTCCTCCTTTTTGGCCCCGGATGCGGAGGCCGAGGCAATGGCCGCGGAAACACCGGAGACGCACATGTCCGAGGAAACCGTTATATTCAGCTCCTTGGATGGGATTTTGATTATCCGCTGACCGAACCAGAAGGTGGAGATCAAAACAATGGGCGTGACCACCCAGGTAACGAATACGCCGGGTATCCCGATAATGGCTATCTGCCCGATAAGGATGCGCGCACCCAGAAGGACCAGACCGGTTTTGATGAAAAACTCCGTCTGTCCGGCCGTCTTGATCGATCTGGCCACTCCTGTGGTATTGGAGATAATAAGTCCCAGGGCAAGCGCGAACAGGACGTAGGAAAGCCCCAGCGCCTTGAGTGTGGTTTGGCTGCTTATCAGGTAGGCCAAAACCCCAAGAGCATATATCACTGCGAAACCGGTGAAGTATTCACGCATCTTGATGCCCATGAACCAAGCCCCGATCGCGAAAAAGAGCATTATGATAACCCCCAGAATCACAAGGCTGGGGATTAAATTATACGGCTGGGCAGTGACCGCGCTCTCCACCTTGGACAACGCGGATTTGGCCTGTCTCCAATCATTTATTTTGGACTTGGCCGCCTGGTTCAGCTCCTTGTCCGCAAACCCGGCCGCTTCCGCCTTTGCCTGGGACTTTTCCGCCTCGGCCCGGGCTTCGGCCACTTTCTGCTTTGCTTTTTCATAGTCATCGGCGGCTGCCGCGCGTTTGGCTGAAGCAGCCGCTTCGCTCATGTAAATGGACTTCAGCGGATTGGACGTCCAGCTTTTGGGGCGGGAAGTCAGGCCGTATATTATGGCGGTGAAGCCTTCCTTTTTGGCCTGAATCTTCTTCATGGCCTCTTCTGCCTCGGTATAGGCGATGGTCCGGAATCCGGCCCTTTCCATCTCTTCATTCATAACCGCCCGGTATTCCGGAAGCTCATCTACCGGCGGTTTCCAGATAAACACGCAAAAAACCGTAACAATGAACAGAAGAACAGCCAGCCATATGGCCCAATAGTCTTCCGTCTTATAGAGCTGCTTCCACATGCTCATGCGTTCTTCACGAACTGTTTCCTGAAACACTTCCGAATCAGCCATGTCAGGGTTCCTCCTTATGAGTTTATCAGTAAAAATTATTAAAAAGTCGACCGGGCTTTTTCAGGCGGACAAGCCGGCAATGGCAGCCGCATCAGGACACGGGTCCCGGCGTTGGGGGCGGTTTCAATTTCCAGAATACCGCCCAGATGCTGCAGCTTTTCCCGGATATCAAACAAGCCGAATCCATCATCCCCGTGGGCGGGGGTTTTTATATGGTCCCCATCAAAACCAATGCCGTTGTCCCTGAAATCTACCTGCAGGAGCCTCTCCTGATGATCCATTGAAATAAAAATCGTATCTGCGCCGGCATGCTTCAGGGTGTTGCTGAATAATTCACTGATACTGCGGTAAAGGATAATGTTTCGGTCCATATCAGAGCGGTCAATTTCCCCGGAAAACCGGGTGTGCACGGATATGCCGTGCGTGTTTTCCACTGATCGGCCCAGCGCCTCAATGGCTTCCTTCAGCCCGTAATCATATAAAATCGGCGGGCTTAAATCAAATGTCAGGGTCTTGGTATCCTTAATGATTTTCTGAATCTGGTCCCGGATTTGATTCAGTGCTTTTTGCTGATTACTGTCCGCCGCATCTCCGGCCACGGTATTTAACTGCAGCTGCGCCACAAAAAGCTCCTGACTGACGCTGTCATGCAGCCGGGAGGCCAGCTTCCGGCGCTCGGTCTCCTGGGTCTTGGAGAGCTGGATGGAGAGCCCTTGAAGCTTGGCCTGATACTCCAGGAGTTGGGCTTCAATCCGCTTCATTTCAGTGATATCGCTTAATACCACACACGCCTTTTCCGGCCGCCCGTCACTAAAAATGATCCGGGTATTAAACAGCACCCACTTATATTCGCCGGATTTGGCAATCATCTGATAGACCATATCAGAGCCTATCGTCCCGCCGGCAGCCAGGGTTTGGAATCGATTTTCATAGACCTCTCGGCTGTCCTCGGTCATCAAATCCAGCGGGTTCATGGCGAGCATTTCATCCCTTGAATATTCGGTAATCTCAAGCAGGGCCTCATTCAAAAAAAGAATCCGCCGGGTGGCAAAATCAAACTCAAAGATGCCCGCCCGGGCATGCTCCACCAGCTGCCGGTAGCGCGCCTCCCTTTCCTTTAGCTCCTGCTCCGCCTGAAGCCGCTCCTGGATCAAGCGGTCCACTTCCGATTTAATAAATCCGATGGCATCAAATACCTGCCGGATTTCAGGGCTATGGCCGGGTTGGGGGAGGTCCGGATACGCCCCGTGCGTATGCCAACTGATGGACTCTATGTATTTCATCAAAGCATCAGAATACCGTCGGGCAAACGCGCGGTTTAAAAAAAACAGGGGTGCCAGATGCCAATTGCTGAATTTGGACAGGAATGATTGAAAACGGGTTTTTAGTTTTATGACGGCCGATTTTGAAGGCGGCCGCAAGCATTGCTCAATCCTGGCTGGAGAATGATATGCGATTCCACTCTGATCAAGAATTTTTACAGCCCGGGAGATTGCATGCTCATAGGTATTTTCTCCATAAACCGATTTGCCATAAATCTGGAGACGTTTGGCCAGATTCAAACTGATCCGAAACAAAGAAGAAACATTATAAATAACACCGCCCAGCAAAAAGGGAGAGTTTTTAAAATAATCGAGATATTTTTTCCGTGCTTCGGCATCCGCTCCAATAACCTCCGCATAATCCTCAACGACAACAACCCCGGTGTCTTCGCTAAAATACTTTGTCTTATAGGCTTCAAAGCAGGTCAGGAATTCATCCTCATCCTCTGAGCGCATATAACCTGATGCTTTTATCATAATGATCCGGTCGCCAAGACCAGCCAGTTCCATTGAAAAATTAGTGCCCGGCTGCTGGCCGATATGTCTATGGGGATTACTGACCGGCAGCCCGGAAACGGGACATTTGGCTTTTTCCATGAACCAGGCGGGTTTTTGAATATTTTGATGCGGCATAAAAAAATCGGTCAAACCTGGACAAAGGATTTAAGTCCGGATTCAAGCGCCTCCCTGGCCTCTCCCACCATACGCTCAATTAGTTCGGTAACCGCAGGAATGTCATTGATCCGGCCGACAGACTGGCCGATGGTGAGCATGGCCTCCTCTGCGTTGCCGTCCTTCCAGACCTTCCTGGCCCGTTCCCCGGAGATCAGGGGCAGAAGCTCGCTCAAGTCTCCGCCGCGCGCCTCGATTTCAGCGATTTGATCCATGATTTTATTCCTAAGCGCCCGGATCTGCAAACCGAAACCCGCCAACAGAGTCTGGAGCTGCAGCACGGTATCGGACTCGCCCTTTTCCATCAGCACCTGATAGATATTGGGGTGCACGGCGCTCTCTTTTGTCGCCAGAAACCGGGTCGCCATCATGATGCCGTCCGCGCCTAATGCAAGTGCCGCCGCCAGGCTTTTTCCGTCCGCCATTCCGCCGGCGGCCAGCATGGGCAGGTCCACCGCCTCCCGCACTTTAGGCACCAGCACCATGGTGGAGACATTATCCTTATGCGGAAATCCGCCCTCTTCAAAACCCGCTATGGTTATGGCATCATAGCCCACCTTCTCAGCATGAACCGCGTGCTTAACCGTTCCCACCTTGTGGAGCACCTTGACGCCGGCCTCCTTGGCCAGGGGAATAAATTCAGCGCCCAAGAATGTATCTACCGGGGCGCCGGCAATCTCAATGGCCGTGACCTGTTTCTCGCAGCAGACCCGGAAAAAATCCTGCAGAAGCTCGGTGGGCAGGCGGATGGAGGGCATGGTGGTTATATTTACGATAAAGGGCTTATCGGTTAAACTGCGCGTCTGATCAATGGCCGCGCGCAGTTCATCCGCGGAATTGTAGTTGCCGGAAGTGAGGTTGCCCATGGCGCCGGCATTGCTGATGGCCGCTGCCAGCTCCGGTGTGGCGATCCAGAGCATGCCCCCGCACTGGATGGGGTATTGGATGCCGAAGAGATCGGTAATGCGCGTTTTAATCATGAGAGTCCTTTACTTGGTGTGTATTCAATCTTATCATCTGGATGAAACAAATGTATTTATCATTTTAGCTTATTATCATAGGGGGGGGATATTGGCAAGCATGTGCGGTCGGCTTTAGGCACTAAGGTACTGAGGCACGTTTTTCAGATTGTAAAACATGAGCTGTTCCGCAACCCTTTTGAAAAAGGCCACCACCTGAGCCCCCCTTTGAAAAAGGGTGGATTGGGGGGATTTATAACATGCCATGATGAAAAATCCCCCTAAATCCCCCTTTCCAAAGGGGGACTTAAAGGAAATGGCCTTTTTTATAAGCCTTTGCCAAAGCCAAAGGCTCTGAGGGAAATAAGGAATAATGGGTTTCAGGTTTCAGGTTTCAGGCAATATTATGCAAGAGAGCCAAAATTTTTGTAAGCCTGAACACTGAAACCTTTAATTTTACACCTAATACATAGTACCCAAAACCTAAAACCCGTGAAATTGCTTAGACGTAAGAGTAAGAGTAAGAGTAAGAGCAAGATTAAGATTAAGACGAAGGAAAGGTAAAGATCATTGCGGTATGAGGGACCGATATACCGGCCGCCCAGCGAGGCGGATTCGCTGCTGATCCAGGCCACTGCGGGCTGTCCGCACAACCGGTGCACCTTCTGCATGGTGTATAAAAACGGGCCGCGGTTCAAAGTTCGGCCGGTGGCAGATATTCAAGAGGATCTGGATGAAGCCAAAAGGCGCTATGGCGAAGGCATTCGACGCATCTTTCTGCCGGCTGGAAACACCATTGCCATGAAAACCGATCAGCTTTGCCGGGTCTGCGAATATACCCGCACGCTTTTTCCGGCGCTGGAGCGCATCACGATCTACGGTTCATCCCAGTTTATTTTTCAGAAAGGGCCGGATGATATGAAGCGGCTGGCCGCCGCAGGGCTTACAAGAATCCATGTGGGGCTTGAATCCGGGGATGATGAAACCCTTAAACGCATTAAAAAAGGGACCACAAAAAAGGAGCAGATCGCGGCGGGGCGATATGTGACAGAGGCCGGCATGGAGCTCAGCGAATACGTAATGCTTGGCATTGCCGGCACCGGCCGCTCCCGCGAGCACGCCATAGAAACCGCGGATGCCTTAAATGCCATCAATCCCCATTTTATCCGGCTGCGGACGTTTGTGCCCAAAATCAACACCCCGCTGTTGGAGGAAATCCAGCAGGGCGCATTTGAAATGCCGGGGCCGCACGGCGTATTGGCGGAAACCGCCCAACTCATTGAAAACCTGACGGTTTCCTCAAACCTGGCCAGTGATCATTATACGAACTATATCAATCTCGAAGGCCGGCTGCCCGAGGACCGGGCGTATTTTCTCGAAATCCTGGCAGCGGCCCTTAAACGCGATGAATCCGAATTCCGGCCGTTTTTTATCGGCACCCAGTAAACGCAAACCCCAAGCCGAAGACGGCAGCTTCACTCCCCTTCGCCCGGGTAGGCGCGTGGCAATCAAATAAGAGGTGCTATTCCGGCAAGTCGCCCATGGCCGCCGCCTTTTCAATCCATTCAGCGGCAAAATCCCAGAGATCCGATGCCCCCTCTGCCGTGTGCCGGTTCAGGGAAAGGACCTGATCTTTGTGCACCCCGTGCTCTTTCCAGGATTTGCCCCGGGTGTAAAGGTTGTGAATAAGCGGCTGCAGCCGGTCCAGGGCCGCGGCAAAACAGGCCTCCGGCGTTTCTCTGGCCTCGAATTCATCCCATAGGGCGTGGAAACCGGCCGCCTGATCTTCCGGAAGCAGGTTAAAGATGCGATCCGCGGCAGCCTGTTCCCGCTCTAACTTATCTGTTTTGGCGCTGGTATCATAGGCAAAGGTATCGCCCGCATCAATTTCCACCAGATCATGAATCAAAAGCATCCGGATAACTTTAGATAGATCGACCGCCGGCTGGTTGGCATGCTCGGCGAGCACCATGGCCATAACCGCAATATGCCAGGAGTGCTCGGCGGAATTTTCAAACCGACTCGCATCCGTCAGATAGGTCCGGCGATAGATGGCTTTAAGCCGGTCAATTTCTATTATAAAATCAATCTGCTTCTCAAGACGCGCTCTGCTGTCGCTCATCCAGGTATCCTTCCGTTTGTATCTGCTCTGTTTCCAACCATAATGTTTTATGATATTAAAAGAAAAGCCGGCTCACAAGCATCAAATGAAAATAACGAAAAGACGACCGGGAGGACACCATGAGCGAAGGGACATTTCAAAAAATCAGAAAATCCGCAAAAACACTATATGGGCCGAGAGCGGCCCTTGTCTGCGGGTTTTCATCAGAAGAGCAGAAAGCCCTGATGGCATTTATGGCAGGCATTGAGCTGACAGATCTATCCGTTGTGTTTGCCGCGGAAGCAGACAACGAAACGCTGCTAAAGGATTTGGTCTCCCGGCCGGATCAGTCGGGCAAAGAGACGGACTCCGGTTTGGCGCGGGCCATTATTCTCTCCGGAATTACGGAAGAGGAACTCCACCGGATGCTTTCCACCTATAAAAAACTCGAGCTGCCCCGTCCGCTGTGGGCGACCCTGACGCCCTATTCCGAAAGCTGGCCCCTTTCCGCCCTGCTTGAAGAGCTCCAGAAAGAGCGCATGGCAACAGAGCAAAAGAAATAAAACAGATCATCGCCGGGCGAGCTCTGTTTAGAGTAAGATTAAGATTAAGAGTAAGATTGAGACGGAGTAAAGTTACTTTCTGCAAAAATACCGCCGCAGTGGCATAAATCGCTTTTTACGAAGCCATCAGATATTGATGACTTTATCCGCCGCCTGCATGGCGGTTACGATATCTAGCATATTGGTGGTCTCGCCCACCCGCTTTTGATCCAGCAGATCAAAATGGGTCAGGCAGGTGCCGCACACCATAATATGCACGCCGTCTGATTCGAGGCTTTTCAGCACATCCAGCACCTCCGAATCAATTACGGCCAGCTTGACTCCGTTATTGACAAACACCAGCCGCCACAGCTCCTCGCCCATCTCGCCGATGGTTTTTAGGAAATTGATCATGAGTTTCAGGCCGAGTTCATCATCACCGTATCCCATCCGATCCGTGGAAACCATGACCATGATCTTCTTCTCGCCGCCATCCGCGTCCTTTTCCGTCGCGGTCAATGTTTCGGTTTTTTCACCGCTCCCGCCGCGAACACCGGTCACTTTGAACTCTGCGCCCTTTGTTTCCACAGTCACCGTATATGACTGGGATTCCAGAAACCGGGTGACATTCCGGCTCGATGCCTCGTTGTCAACGATTACGCATATTTCCCCGGGCTGATTGCTTTCTATGGCTTCCTTGGTCATTAAAACCGGCGACGGGCAGGCCAGCTGCCTGGCATCAACTTGCTGGGTCATTAATTCTCCTTAATTAATTGTTGCTGTTTTACACACAAAACATATATTTTAAATACAGATAAATCAAATTGTCTTTTTCTATATATTTTTGATATTTGATTCAAAAAATCGATTCTAAACGTAGGACGATAATTTATCTGTTATCGCCTTTACGCTCATTTCAACTATTTGCGGGGTATCATGGATTTATGGCATCTAACCATATTTAAAAAGGTTGTGGACACAAAAGGCTTTTCCAGCGCCGCTAAGGCCATCAACCTGACCCAGCCAACCGTCAGCAGTCATATCAAAGAGCTTGAAAATCATTTCAACTGTCAGCTGGTCGATCGCATCGGGCGGGCCACGGTGCCGACAAAAGCCGGGGAGCACCTATACACTTATGCCACCAAACTTTTAACCCTTTATGAGGAAACCGAATCCGCAATGGCCGAATTTCTCGGAAATATCCGCGGGCGGCTTTCCATCGGCGGCAGCACCATTCCGGCCGGCTATATTCTGCCCAGGATTATCGGGGCCTTTCTCGGGCAGCATGAAAATGTTCAGATCGCCTTAAACAGCGGGGATACCGACCAGATCATTCAGGACGTACTCGAATACCGGCTTGAACTGGGCATTGTCGGCGCCCGCGCGGACCACAGGCGGATTGCCCAGACCGAGCTGGTACGTGATAACATGAGACTGATTGTGCCGGCGGATCACAAATGGGGCGCAAAAACCCGTATCGAAATGGATCAGCTCTTTGATGAGCCGTTTATTATCCGGGAAAAGGGCTCCGGCACTTTAAAATCGCTGGAAAAAAGCCTGGCCAGAGCCGGCCGCACCCCGAGCGCCTTAAATGTGGTGGCGGAATTCGGGAGCACGGCCTCGGTCATCCAGGGCATCAAAAACCGGGTGGGGGTTTCTGTGATTTCGCAGATTGCCGTGGCGGATGACTTGAATGCCGGCACGCTGAAGGCGCTTTCCGTCAAGGGGCTGGATCTCTCGCGGTACTTTTATCTCACCCGGCACCGCGACCGAACCCCGTCGCCCTTGTGTGACGCGTTTATCAAGTTTATCAACGCCCAATACGGAAAGCTTTAAAAATTTTTGCCGGCCGGGTGGATCAACGCATGCTGAAATGTTGCGGGATCAAGCACAACGTCCCCGATCTGGATGCTGGCTGCCCGCCCGGCGAGGTTTTCGGTTAAGGGGGAAAAAACGGTCACGGTTCGCGCCGGGATATCAACCCCCTGAACAATTCCCAGGCCAAGGGTGAACCCGTTTTTATCCTCAAAAGCGAGCAGCCGGTCCTCATCGAATCGGGGATACGGGAATACCCCATAAGTGGGCCAATAAAAGTCCCGAAGCACGGCCCGCTTAAAATACCGGCGAAAACTCTCTTCCCGATAACTCTGCCGTTCCATATAATCCCGCTTGCGAACTGCCGGTGCAGCCGGCATATCAATCACCAAAACGCGCTTTCCAATGCGAACCGGCCGTATCCAGGATTCAAGTTCCCTATCTTTTTGCAGAACAATCAAAACCGAGGGCTGCAAGAGGTCAATTTTTGAAAGTTTCAACTGCACCCCGCCTTTTTCGGGATCGACCAGCCCCGAGGTGTCCATGATAATCAAACCGTCGGTGATTTCCCGGGCTTTTTTAAGCAGGCGGCCGCAGCCGGAAAGTACCTGAAGCATATTCCCGGCCGGGGTGGTGGACCCCACAAACCAATGCCGCATGCGCTGCCTGCGTTCCCGGCGGCCAGCAGATCCAAACAATCCCAAACTGATGGTGGTCGGCGGCCCCAGGCGGCTCTGACCCGGATCCGCATCCAGGGCCGCAGCTTTTCCGTGCATTGCAATGGAGCTGCTCAGGAGATACCGGAAAAGAGTGGTCTTTCCGGTATCCACAGCCCCTACAAGCATGACCAGTCCGGACATGCGGGAGATATCCAGCCGCCTCCACTCGGGCGGAACAGAAATCCCTTCGGTTAGTTTTTCTTCGTCAAGCCAGTGAATCGGCATTACCCCCCCCCTGTACGCTGCCTGCAAGTCACAATTCCTAATGACGGAGAATTTGAAAATCATCCGATATGTTGTTAGATTATAAATTTAAATCAGAAAAAGTTTGAGCGCCAACAAAATACCGCTTAGATTAATAAATAGAAATCCTGAATACCGGAAAACGAAATCTCATACGGAGCTCATCATATGGCCAATCAGCAAACACCCGGCAGCCCGGACAATCAACAACAGGGACAGCAGCAGCCCTTATTCCAGAAGAATATGCAGCCCACCTGGGTAAGGCTTCTATGGTTTGCCGTATTGTTGATGGCCATCCTCTACCTCACCCAGACGCTGATGACCCCCCAGGTAAAAACCATCCCTTACAGCCAGTTCAAGAGCAAGGTGCGGGCGGGTGAAGTGGCTGAAGTCACGATGCAGGGCCACCAGATCAGCGGCGAGTACAGATCCAATGAGGCTGATTCCGGGGATAGAAGCAAAGAAAGCCCCGAATCAGTCTATTTTGAAACCGTCGCCCCGGAAATGCAGGATGCGGAACTGATCAGCCTGCTGGAGAACAACGATGTCACGATTCAGGCCAAGTCTACCAAACAATCCTGGTTTGTGAATTTGCTGATCGCCATATTGCCCTGGGTCATCATTATCGGCGCATTTTTCTATTTTTCCCAAAAAATGCAGGAGCGCATGGGCGGCGGTGCCGGCGGCGGTATTTTCGGGTTCGGTAAATCCAAGGCCAAACAGTTTGAGAAATCCATGAGCGATATTCAATTCGACGATGTGGCCGGCCTTGAAAACACCAAAAAGGAGCTTCAGGAAATCATCGGCTTTCTCAAAGACCCGGACAAATACCGGTCCCTGGGCGGAAAACTGCCCAAAGGCGTGCTCCTTGTCGGCCCGCCGGGCACAGGCAAAACCCTTATGGCCCGGGCGGTGGCCGGGGAGGCGGATGTGCCGTTTTTCTCCATCAGCGGCTCCGAATTTATTGAAATGTTCGTAGGCGTCGGCGCCTCCCGGGTGCGGGATATGTTTGACAACGCCAAGAAGGAATCCCCGGCAATCATATTCATTGATGAGATCGATTCCATCGGCCGGGTGCGAGGCACCGGCGTGGGCGGCGGCCATGATGAACGGGAGCAGACTCTGAAC
Organism: Desulfobacterales bacterium; assembly: GCA_046543065.1. Classification (GTDB taxonomy): domain Bacteria; phylum Desulfobacterota; class Desulfobacteria; order Desulfobacterales; family Desulfosalsimonadaceae; genus M55B175. Next base: position 27,262 of record JBKHAE010000025.1, read on the forward strand.
CAGATTTTAAACGAAATGGACGGCTTCTCGCCCCAGGAATCCGTGGTGGTCATGGCTGCCACCAACCGTCCGGATGTGCTTGATCCCGCGCTTACCCGGCCCGGCCGCTTCGACCGCCAGGTTAGCCTGGAGCTGCCCCAGAAAAACGCACGCATCGCCATCTTAAAGGTTCATACCAAGGATGTGACAACGGGCGATGATGTGGACCTTGAGACCGTGGCCAACCGAACCGTCGGCTTTTCCGGGGCCGAGCTTCAGAACCTGGTGAATGAGGCCGCCCTTCTGGCTGCCCGCAAAGGCAAGGAAAAGGTTGAGGCCGAGGATTTCGACCAGGCCCGGGATAAGATCTTGATGGGCATTGAGCGAGAAGACCTGATTAACGAGGATGAAAAAGAGGTGATCGCCTATCATGAGGCCGGCCATGCCATGATGTCCATGCTGCTGCCGGGCGCGGATCCGCTGGAGAAAGTCACCATTATTCCGCGCGGCCGGGCGCTTGGGGCCACTGAACAAATTCCTGAAGAGGACCGCTTCAACCTGACCCGGCAGTACCTGCTGGATCGCATCACCGTGATGCTCGGCGGACGCGCCGCGGAGCAGACCCGATTTTCCGATGCCACCACCGGCGCCGGCGATGACCTGCAGAAGGCCACCCAGATTGCCCGCCGCATGGTCACCCAGTGGGGCATGAGCGAAAAGGTTGGATCTGTTGCTTTTCAATACGGCTCCTCCCATCCGTTCCTTGGCAGGGAACTCAGCTCCCATAAGGATTTCAGTGAAGAGACGGCAAAAATTATTGATGACGAGGTCCGGCGCTTGATTTCCGAATGCCTGAACAAGGCGGTGGATGCGTTAAAAGAGCACCAGCAGGAACTCGACGCCCTGGCCAGGGCGCTTCTGGAGCATGAGACCCTCTCCAAGGATGAGGTAGAAGGGATCATCGGAAAAAAGAAGGCGACGGCAGAATCGGCCAATTAGCCGCACCCGCGCGCTGGCCCCTGTCAGCGGCTAAATAAGTTCCCAGAAGCTGCCGTCAAAGCGCAGGCGATAGACGCGGCCGTCATCGCCCAGTACTTTGAAATAACGGTAATCGGGATCATGCCAGCGCGAATTTACGGATCGGACCCGGATTTCCCGGTCCCCAATGATCAGCAATCGGGGGGTTTCATCGCCGCGATAGCCGGCGTAACATGTGACAGAGACCTTCATATAAACAAAATTATACTGATTTTTCAGACTTGTGCAATTAATGTAGTGGAAGGCTTTAGCCTTCCGCCAGACGCTTTGTTATATCGGCCGCTTCTGCGGATGGCGGGCTAAAGCCCGCCGCTACATCGCATGTAACATTTTTGGCCATGTAGCGGGCAACGGCATAAATCGCTCTTTGCGGGGCGCCGTTTTTTTGCTATAGGCTGTTTTGTTTAGATTAAGAGTAAGATTAAGAGTAAGACGTATAAGACGTATTAACAACGGACGCTTTTAATGTTTGAATCCACCCAATTCACAGATGCCACGGACAAAGAAACCCGCCAGATTCAAAAGGTGGTTCTCTATGCGTTCTTGATCAATATCGGCCTGGCCGCACTAAAAGGCATACTGGCCGTTGTTTCCGGAAGCCTGGCCGTCACTGCCGGCGCCATTGACTCCCTGACCGATGCGTTTGCCTCAGTGGCGGTTTTCGCCGGGGTCAAACTGTCCACCAAGCAGTTTAAAAATTTCCCGCTGGGGCTTTATAAAATTGAGAACATGATCTCGGTGATCGTGGCGCTCTTTATCCTGTTTGTGGGCTATGAAATTGCGCGCCAGATTTTTCTGGATGCCGGCGCACCGCCGCCTGAGATATCCATGTGGGTTGTGGGCCTTATAGCTTTTGCCACCCTTGTAACCTTCATGTTCGGCCAATACGCCCTGCATCTGGGCCGCAAAACCGAATCCCCCACGCTGATTGCCGAAGGCCATCACCGCCAGGCGGATGTTTTATCCTCCCTGGTTGTGTTTTTATCTGTTCTGCTCAATTATTTCGGACTCAACTTCCCCATTTTTGGATTTGGCATTGATCATATGGCAGCCGGCATTGTGCTGGTATTTATCGCTGTTGCGGCCTGGCGTCTCCTGTCAGACGGCATGCGCGTGCTGCTGGATGCATCGGTGGACACCAAAACCCTGGACACGGTTCGCGAAATCATCTCCGAAGAGCCGGCGGTAATTAATATTAAATACCTGGTCGGCCGCAATTCCGGAAGATTCCGATTTATTCAGGCATCCATCACCCTTCGTACCGCTGACCTCAAAAAAGCCCACGATATAAGCAGCCGAATCGAGGCGGAAATTCATGACCGAGTCCCGCATGTCGGCCGGATCATGATCCATTATGAGCCGGAAACTTCCGGCTACCGCCGCATCGCCGTTCCCATGGCGGACACGGACAATACCATCAGCGCACATTTCGGCGAAGCCCCCTATTTCGTCATATTTACCCTGGACACAACCCGGCGCCAGATTCTTGAAAAACGATTTGAAAAAAACCCCTACCTCAGCCAGACCCACGGTAAAGGCATACAGGTGGCTGAATGGCTGGTTACCCATCATCACATCGATGAATGCATCGTCAATTCAGACATCAAGCACAAGGGGCCGAGCTATGTGTTTGCCAATGCCGGTGCTAACTCAAAGGTTGTTGAAACAGACAACCTAAACACGGTGGTGCAGATTTTCTTTCAAAGCGCAGGCCAAACCGAAAGTGATGCAGAAAAACCTGTTGGCATGTAGTAAATCTGATGCCTGAAAAAATTCTTTTGGACCATATCACCATTGTTTTAAACCAGCCCCGGTATCCGGAAAACATCGGCTCAGCCGCCCGGGCCATGCGCAACATGGGCCTAAAACGGCTGATCGTGGTCAATCCGGAAAACTATGACATCAAGCGGGCGCTTACCCTGGCCACCCATGCGGCAAGCGATGTGATCCTGCATTCGGCCATCTCAAGCGACCTGGCCGGCGCGGTCTCGGAATATAATTATGTGGTGGGCACTACCGCTCGCCTGGGCGGGCAGCGCCAGGTGATCAAACACCCGGCGGCACTGGCCGAAAAACTGATTCCCATCTCCCATGAAAACACCATTGCCATTGTCTTCGGCCCGGAGGACCGGGGACTTACCAACGAGGACCTCCGCCTCTGCCACGCCTTGCTGAACATCCCCACGGCCGAATTCTCATCGATCAATCTGGCCCAGTCCGTCATGCTCATATGCTATGAACTGTTCAAGGCGAGCCTCCCGGAATCAAAGGCCTTTGCGCCGCGCATGGCCACCCGCTACGAACTGGACGGGATGTATGATCAGCTGAAGGATCTCCTGGTCCGCATCGACTATATCAAACCGGACAACCCGGACTACTGGATCAATAAAATCCGGCAGTTCTTCTCCCGCATGCCCCTTCGGGCCAAAGAGGTAAGCATTATCCGCGGTGTATACCGGCAGATGAACTGGTATGCCAGAAAATGCTACGAAGACGGCAAAGCCGGCCGGCCCATGGATCCCGCCCTGGAAAACAAGAAATCCGCTAAAAATACCAAACAAAAGCCGGAAGAATAACCCCTTCTGCGAATTTCCGTTTGAACTGAAATGATTTTTCCGCTATGAAACCAGATTAATATAAGTCCGATCACCTCAGCGCAAATGGAGGCGACATGGCCAATGATATCGACAGACCGCAGTGGCGGACCAATTTCGGGTTTCTGTTTGCAGCCATCGGCTCAGCCATCGGCCTTGGCAATATCTGGCGGTTTCCGTATATCGCCTACGATAACGGCGGCGGCGCATTTTTATTTCCCTATATCGTGGCTCTTCTCACCGCGGGCATTCCCATCCTGATGCTGGAATTTGCCCTGGGCCACAAGAAAAAAGCCTCTTCTCCGAAAGCCTTTCAAAAAATCGACAGCAAATGGGAGTGGCTGGGCTGGTGGTCCGTGACCTTTGTGATGTTCGGGATTGTGGTCTATTACATCGTGGTCATCGGCTGGTGCGCCAACTTCTTCTGTTTTTCCTTCACCCAAGCCTGGGGGGCAGACCCGAACGATTTTTTCTTTAACTCGTTTTTAAAAATATCCTCAGGCGTCTGGGACCTGAAAGGGGTAAACATAAACATCGCCCTGGCGGTGGCGCTTATCTGGTTCATCAACTGGTCAATCACCTACCAGGGCATTGAAAAGGGGATCGAGCGGGCAGTAAAGCTTATGATGCCGGTGCTATTTCTGATCACCTTTATCATCATCATCTGGTCGCTTTTTCTGGAAGGCTCAGGCCAGGGGATTTCGCTGTATCTGACCCCCAATTTTTCCAAGATCATGAACCTCGATGTCTGGATCGCAGCCTACGGGCAGATTTTTTTCTCTTTGTCTCTGGGATTCGGCATTATGATCGCCTATGCCTCGTATCTGCCCAAGAATGCCAATATATTCAAAAACAGCATTATCGTCGCCTTCTCCAACAGCTTTTATGAAATGTTTGCCGGCCTCGGGGTCTTCAGCATTCTGGGATACATGGCATTCAAACAGGGAATCCCGATCAGCGAAGCGGTCACCAGCGGCATCGGCCTGGCGTTTGTGGCCTACCCCAAGGCGATCTCGCTTATTCCGTTCGGCGAGGTCTTCGGCATGCTCTTTTTCTTTCTGCTCACCATCGCCGGGATCTCATCCTCCATTTCCATCATCGAGGCCTTTTCTTCCGCCATCATCGACAAATTCGGCGCATCCCGGCAGAAGGTGGTGACCACGATCTGCATTATCGGATTCTGCGGCTCGATTCTGTTTACCTCCAACGCCGGGCTATACTGGTTAGACATTGTGGATCATTTCCTCAACCATTACGGGCTGGTGACAGTTGGCATTGTCGAGGCGTTTATCGTGGGCTGGATTTACCGGACCGAGCAGCTGAAAATGCATATCGTCTCCCAGCTCGGGCTTACCGGCACGCGGCACAACATTTTTAAATATATCATTCTGCAGCTCTGGAAATACTGCATCAAGTTCATCACCCCGGTGGCCCTGGGGATTGCGCTGATCAACAGTCTGATGCAGGAATTTGCCAAACCCTATGAAGGCTACCCCTTGTCCGGGATTATTATTTTAGGCGTAGGCTGGCTGATTGTCACCCACATCGTGGCCTTCGGCATATCCGGCCTGCCCTGGGCGGAGGAAAAAACAGCGGAGTAAAAGGATCTTCGGGTATTGGGTATTTCATCAGAGCAAGGCTTGTTTTCTCGCTCCTTTAAATTACACTTTTTATAAACGGCCAGCTCCTTTAAGTTCTCTTTTATAAAAAGGCCAGCTCCTTTAAGTCCTCCTTTGTAAAACGGCCAGCTCCTTTAAGTCCCCCTTTGAAAAAGGGGGATTTAGGGGGATTTAGGGGGATTCAATGGTAGTGATGGGAATGTAGACCTTGAGCCCGGGCCGGTCGATGACAATATCCCCGGGCAGCCGGCCCAGCGGAAGCTTGACCAGCAACGGCCAGGCCAGACCAATCACGATACTCACAGCACCGATGATGATCAGAATTTTCTGCATAAGCACAGATAAAATTGATGCAGTTTCGCCCTCATTCTTTCCTTATCAGCCCCGCATATTTGCCGATAATTTTCACCTTCCGCCGGGCTTTTAACGCCTTGACCGTTTTTGTGTGGAACATGAGTATAACCCATGATTATATCAAAGTTGAAGGATTTTTAAGCTTGCCGCAGATAATACGAAACATTTCCGTCTTCCGCCGTGGCGATCATGAACACATCCTGAATCCTGACGAACAACCCGGAATCATCCGACTGTGACCCAGAGGACCCTAAAATTGCTGCCTTGATCTTGCCAAATCAATCGTCACCCCATATAATCCCCATACTCAGAAAAGCACTTCCGGATACCTGCGGCCGGGTTTAGTTCAACACGTTTTATCCATCATCCTTGCGCTTTATATTACAATTTTAGCTCTATTCAGGCCTTTACGGCGCCGTTATACTGTGCTACCTTCACATCGGATGAAGGATAAAACGCTATTAGGCGACAAGACAACCGGATTCAAATTTCATGGATCTTAAAGTATCAGGTCAAAATAAGCTCAAAAAAGTATTTGGTATAGGCCCTACGGGAGCGGCTATCAGCCTTTTACTATTGGCTATTTTTGTGTGGGCAGATTCAATGATGGGAATTCCAATCGTCGAAGTCGAAGGTTATCAGGGCTTAATTAAAGTTATAGGTATTGTAATGATTATCTTGGGTGTTTTGCTACATTTCTGGTCTTTTTCTACGCTGCGGAGCTGGTGGGAAAATAACAAAATTTGTACAAGAGGTCCTTTTAAGCATTTTCGACATCCGATGTACGCTGCTTGGATTACATTTATCTGCCCTGGAATAGCTTTGTATCTAAATTCATGGTTTTATTTGTTTTGGTTAGTGTTGTTGCATTTACTTTGGCACAAACTTGTAAAGAAAGAAGAAATAATAATGACCAACGAGTTTGGAGATACATATAAGAATTATGCAAGGCGAACAGGCCGTTTTTTTCCGAAAGTGTGGGATTTCTGCATTAAGGGTTAAAATCGCCTAACAAGGCAAATTAACTCGGATGCAAATTCCGCTGCGCTCCATTTGCATCGGTTATTTGCAAGTTATGTAGAGAAATTTAGGATTTCAAGATATGTCAAGTGCAACTATCAAAATCTTTTTAGTTCACGGTGATCCGAAACGACTGAGAACGGCCGAATTATCAAACTGGACTGGTAAAGCAGCTGCCGGGCCACGTAGTGAGTTTGAGGGAATTATTGGACGTGAGGAGGCCGGTAACTCGGGAATTTATTTTCTAACTGGTCATGATCCAGAATCCGGAAAACCAGCTCTCTATATTGGTGAAGCAGAAAGTATAAGAGAACGAATTAAAGCACATCTAGAAAAGGATTTTTGGAACCAGATCATATATTTCATCAGCAAAGATGAAAATCTTACAAAGGCTCATATCCGTTATCTCGAGGGAAATCTCATAGAAAAGGCCCGCCAAGCCAATCGAGCGCTTGTAATGAATGGCCAGAATAGTGGCGCTAAACTACCTGAATCAGACCGTGCAGATATGGAAATTTTTTTGGAGAAAATATATCAGCTTCTGCCTGTGCTTGGTGTAGAATTATTAGTCACTACGGCAAGAAAAGCTGCAACCGATACAGAGAAGGAAAAGCTCTATTGTGAAATAAAAGGGCTAAAAGCACGGGGTCATTTAACTCCGAGTGGTTTTCTCGTATTGAAAGGATCTCAAGCTGTGCTGAAAGATCGAGCATCAGCCAAAAAATATCCATGGCCACTTAATATGCGGCAGAGACTCAAAGATGAAGGTGTACTTTCCGTCTCCAAAGATCACCTCATCTTCACTCGTGACGAAGAATTTTCCAGCCCAAGTGCAGCAGCGGCTGTGGTGCACGGGGGACACGCCAATGGTCTTATTGCCTGGAAAGACCGGAATGGCAAAACTTTAAAAGAGGTTGAATCTACATAACCAGGCGCTCCACCTGACCGCTATTCCGCTGGCGCTCCATAGCGGCAGGTGGGCTATTACGTTAGGAGCCATGAATGATAAACGAGAAAATCGAGATAAATGTTCCTATCGATATTCAGGCGAATTGGCAGGAAATCATTAACATCATGGCGCAGCTTTGTGAGGTGCCCGTCGCATTAATCATGAGGTTACGTGAGACTGATATTGAAGTGTTTCTTTCCAGCAAAAGCGAAGGTAACCCTTACCACCCAGGAGATAAAGAACATTTCGAAGGGTCAGGCCTGTATTGTGAAACGGTAATTAAATCCAGGGACAAATTGCTGGTTCCAGATGCCTTGGCTGATGAATATTGGAAAGACAATCCGGATGTAAAATTGAACATGATCTCCTACTTGGGGTTTCCCATATTTTGGCCAGAAGAGAATCCCTTTGGGACCATTTGTGTACTGGATGTCAAGCGGAATGAATATTCAAGGGTAATAGAACAGCTCATGCTGAAATTCAAAAATCTGATCGAGTCGCATCTTGAACTAATTTATGTGAATCAATATCTT
>JBKHAE010000135.1:0-8184 GCA_046543065.1 Desulfobacterales bacterium
CTTAGCGTTAACTGACCGGGGGTATGGATTTTGCGGTTAGAACAAATTAGCCGTGCCGCAGGGCTTAAAATCCCTTGCAAAAAATGCCGGTTGATTTAAAATTTGAAAAATTTTGCACTAAACTTACCGCAACAGATGCGTTGAAATTCGAAATCCCGGAAGGAGTCGCGCCATATGACAAGAACAGTGATTAAATCCACAGGCCGTTGTTTACCGGACAGGGTAATCACCAACCATGATTTAATCCAGTGGATGGAAACCTCGGATGAATGGATTGTGCAGCGGACCGGCATTCAAGAGCGGCGATGGGTTCCCGAAGAAGGCAATGTCGGGGCCTCCGACTTGGGCTATGAGGCTTCCAAAATCGCCCTTGAGAGGGCTGGCTGGACGCCTGAAGACATTGACCTAATCATCTTTGCCACGCTCAGTCCGGATATCTTCTTCCCCGGTTCCGGGTGCCTGCTTCAGCATAAGCTGGGCCTTAAACAGACACCGGCCCTGGATATCCGGCAGCAGTGCACCGGATTTTTATATGGCCTTGAAATCGCGGATGCCTATATCCGAAGCGGCATGGCCGGGCGCGTCTTGCTGGTAGGCGCGGAAGTGCACAGCACCGGGCTTGATGTCTCCACCGAAGGCCGGGATGTGACCGTAATTTTTGGGGACGGCGCAGGCGCCGTATGCGTGGAAGCATTAGAAACGGAAGAACCGGTGGGTGTTCTTTCCTCCTGCCTGCATGCCCAGGGCGAGTATGCCGAATCCCTGATGGTGGAACTCCCGGCTTCACGCAGCAATCCCCGGATTACAGAAGATGGCATGAAAGATCGGCGGCATTACCCCAAAATGGATGGTTCCCGGATTTTCAAACTTGCGGTCAAACGGCTGCCTGAGGTCACCATTGAAGCGTTGGAAAAAGCCGGACTCTCTTTGGCTGATGTGGACATGATTTTTCCGCATCAGGCCAATCTCAGAATCAACCAGTTCTATCAGAAAGCCCTGGAGCTTCCGGATGACAAAATGTTTAACAACATCCAGCGCTACGGCAACACTACCGCCGGCACCATTCCGATAGCCCTTGACGAGGCATTGGAGCAGAATCTGTTAAAGAAAAACGCGACTCTCGTCTTCTCCGGCCTGGGCGCGGGTGTGACATGGGGCGCCATGGTCTACCGCATGCCCTAAAGCCCGCCGCCGAACAGCTTTTCAAGATAAAACTTGCGGATGGGATCCCGGTTATCCATTTCATAATCGGGATCTTCATTTTTCCGGGCGATTTCATTGCGGATATCCGAGGCCATGGTTTTGCCCAGTTCCACCCCGTATTGATCAAATGGATTAATATCCCAGACAAACGCCTCAAAAACTGTCTTTGCCTCATAAAAAGAAAGCAGCCGGCCGATACTTTCCGGTGCCAGGCTGTTTAAAAGAATGGTTGAGGAGGGCCGATTTCCGGAAAAGGCGCGCGCCGGATTGCCGTCTGATTTGCCCAATGCAAGGGCCTGCGCCTGGGCAATCAGGTTGGCCCACAGCTCCTGATGGTTGGTAACCCCCTTGGAAAGCGCATTGTAGCCGCTGTTTGCGGGATTTATGGCACCGATAAAATCTATGGGAAACGGCCGGCCCTGATGCGCCAGCTGAAAAAAGGAGTGCTGGGCATTGGTGCCCGGCTCGCCAAAAACAATCACCCCGGCATCCACTTCCAGGGGCTCTCCATGGACGGTCACCGCCTTGCCGTTGGATTCCATGTATAGCTGCTGAATATGCGGGGCAAGCCTTGAAAGCGGCGAGGAATAGGGGATGATGCCCTGAGCCTCATATCCCAGAAAATTATTGTTCCAGATGCTTATCAGGGCGGCGATTAAGGGCCCGTTCTGCTGGGGCGGGGCTTCGGCCGCATGGCGGTCCATTTCCGCCGCCCCTTTTAAAAATCTCTCAAACCGATCGTAGCCCAAATACAGGCTCAATGGCACCCCGCCCACGGCAGAGGTCACACTGAAACGGCCGCCGATATAGTCGAACATATAGAATGTGGCAAGCGCCGGGTTGTCCGGGTCATCGCCGGGACTTCCCTTGCTGGTGACCGTGACCAGATGCGATTCCGGGGTAACCTCCTGAGCTCTCATGAACGCTTTGGCCTGGTTTAAGTTAGCCATGGTTTCCGTGGTGGTATAGCTTTTTGATATCACAATCCAGAGCGTTGTCTCCGCGGAAATCCGGGCGGTGATCCGGCTGAAATTATCAATATCCACATTTGAGAGAAAGTGTAAATGAATCCCCTGATCCGCCTGATCGGAAAGCGCAGTGGCCGCGAATTCGGTGCCCAGATAGGAGCCGCCGATGCCGATCACCACGATATCCTTAAACGGCAGACCGGTTGAGCCCTTTATTTGCCCGTTATGGACAGCCTGTGTAAATTCCCGGATCTGTTCCCGCACCGCCGTCAAATCCGGTATAACGTTATGGCCGTTATCATAGACCGGGTCTTGCAAAAAATGCCGGGCCGCGGTGTGAAGCGCCGCCCGGTCTTCGGTGACATTCACATGGGCGCCATTCATCATTTGATCGAACTTTTCGCGGACTTTCCGGCTATCGGCCATTTCAAACAGGTAGCCCATAACCTGCTCGTCCACCCGCTGGCGGGAATAATCATAGAAAAGGCCGCCGCCTGAAACCGAACACTGCTCCAGCCGGCTTTCCTGCTCAACGAAGTGCTTGAGGTGATATTCCGGCAGTTCCATCTTTTCCGCACTGGATGCGAGTTTCTCCCAGACCGGCAGGTTGGTTAACGATTGATGGCTCATTTTAAAATTTTCCTTTTTTCGTTTGCTGTCCGGGCTCATCGGTTAAGGCGGCGATCAGTTCCTGGTAAACCGCATCCGCCTGCTCCAAGACCACATGGCAGGCGCCTGCGGCCCGATGGCCGCCGCCGCCGTAAGCCAGCATGATTTCCCCGATATTTTTCTGCGACGTGGGATTGATAATCGACTTTCCCACGGAAAATGTAATCTGATCCTTGTCCGTATCCCTCCGGATCAAAAGCGAAATGTTCGCGTCCGGAAACAGCGCATAAACAATAAACCGGTTTCCGGGATACATTAGCGGCTGATCCCGGAAATCCAGGACCACAATATTGGAAACCATGGAGGCCCGGGCTTTTAGCTGCTCCTTATACTGCTTTTCATAGGTGAAGTAGATTTCGGTCCGCTCCTTTACGTCCGGAACCTCAAGAATTTCCTGAATACGCATTTCCATGCAGTAATCGATAAGATCAAGCTTGAACTGTTGTTCTGAAATCCGGAACTTCCCCCAATCCTCAATGCCGGTACGCTGATCCACCAGAAAATTAAGAAGCGGCCAGCCATCAGGGTGCAGAATTTCATCCCGGGTGAATTGGCCTGAATCCGCTTTATCCACGGCTGTCATCATTTCATCAAAAAAGGGGGGAAAGGTTTTGCTGCCCCCATAATAATTATAAACCACCCGGGCGGCTGAAGGGGCGTCCGGATCAATCACATGCCGGGGATCTTTCCTGTTTCTTAAGGTCTCGGACACATGATGATCAATGGCCAGATGCACGCCCGGCACATAAGGAAGATTGGTGGTGATGTCCTCCTCTGTGACGTTGATTTCATTGGCCTGCATCTGACTCGGATGATCGATTAATTGGATCTCATCCACAATATCCAGATATTTGATCAACACCGCGCATATCAACCCGTCCAGATCGCTTCGGGTTAACAGACGATATTTTTTTGACGTTTGGCTCATTGATAGCATCCTTTATAATTTATGAATAATTCGGACAATAACAAAAAATCAGCTGAACGGCAAGGCGGAATTCGGTTAACAACCTGAAATTCTATAGATTTTAAAAACAGTCTTGACATCCGACCGCGGTTACTGGTTTAACCTAAAGGGTTTTGGATATTAGGTGTTAGGTGTTGGGTGTTAGGTGTTGGGTGTTGATGGGATGCCTGACAAATAAACGGTTTCCATGTCTGATCATCAGGTCAAGAAAGGCTTATGAAAAATTTAAAATCATGCTTGCTGAACAAGGGCGTTAAGATGCCGGTGCCGGAGTCCGTGGAATTGGGGCCGGACGTTGACCCGGAACGGATCTCCGGTGACAATGTGACCATTCATGCGGGCTGCAGAATTTTCGGGCAACACGCCTTTATCGGCGCCGGGGCTGAAATCGGCCTGGAAGCCCCGGCCACCATTGACGACTGCCAGGTGGGGCCGAATGTCCAATTAAAGGGCGGGTTTTTCAGCCAGGCGGTTTTTCTGAAAGGCGCCGCGTGCGGCTCCTGCGCCCATGTGCGGAGCGGCACCATCCTGGAAGAAGCCGCAAGCATCGCCCATAGTGTTGGGCTTAAGCAGACCATCCTGTTTCCCTATGTTACGCTGGGAAGCCTGATCAATTTCTGCGACTGTCTTATGGCCGGCGGCACCGGTAAAAAAAACCACAGTGAAGTGGGCAGCGCCTATATCCATTTCAACTTCACCCCCCAGCAGGACAAAGCCACCGCATCTCTTATCGGCGAGGTGCCTGGCGGGGTCATGCTGGATAAACCGCCCATATTCTTAGGCGGGCAGGGCGGACTGGTCGGTCCCTGCCGCCTGGCCTACGGTATCACCATTGCCGCGGGCACCATCTGCCGCAAAGACGAGCTAAGGCCGGACCGCCTGATTTTCGGGGGCAGCGAAAAATCCGGCAACATTTCATATAAATCCGGGGCATACCGGAACGTTAAAAGAATTTTCTTAAATAACCTCATATACATCGGCAACCTGCTGGCGCTTGGCAAATGGTATCAAATGGTGCGATCCCGGTTTATATCAGACGCATTTCCCCGGCCCCTCTACGATGGCCTGACCGCCCGGCTCAATCAGGCTGTTTCTGAACGGATCAAGCGGCTTCATGCGTTTTTTGAAAAGCTGGACGGTATTTCTGAAAACCATGCCTCCGTGCTGGCCCGGCAGAAACAGGCGCTTTATGAAAGGCGCGCGGAAATCACCGAGACGTTGAAAAAGCAGCTGACGTTGGAAGCCCCAAACAAAACAGATGCCAATACTGCCCGGGATCAGCTGCTTGAAGCGGTTAAATCCGGAATTTCAGCATCCGGAACCGATTATCTTTCGGTCATCAAAAACCTTTCCGCAGATGACCGGGCTGCCGGCACCCGGTGGCTGCAGGCCAGTGTGGATTCGGTGGTCGCGCAAGCCCTTGACATCGCTCCTGAATTTAAAACAGAGAAAGGCTGATTGATATGCCGCAATTATTTGGCACAGACGGTATCCGGGGCAAAGCCAACCATTACCCCATGACCCCGGAGGTGGCGCTTAAGGCCGGCAGATCCCTGGTTAAAACATTATCGTCCCAGAAAAAAGCCAAAAACGTGCTGATTGGCAAAGACACCCGGCTTTCCGGGGATATGCTGGAATGCGCCATTGCCGCGGGCATATGTTCCGCCGGAGCGGATGCCCATATCTGCGGGGTTTTACCCACGCCCGGCATTGCCTATCTGACGGCCTCGGAATCCATGGATGCCGGCGTGGTGATTTCCGCCTCACACAATCCCTATGCGGACAATGGCATCAAAATTTTTAACTCATCCGGTTTCAAGCTTTCCATGGAAATGGAAGCGGCTATTGACCGCATGATTCAGGATGCGGATCCGGACATGTTTATGTCATACAAGGATGCCATCGGCACGGTCCGGCCGAGGCCCATGCTTGAAAATCAATATGCGGCGTTTTTAATCCAAACCCTGTCGGGGGCCAGGCCTTTATCCGGGTTTAAGGTGGTGCTTGACTGCTCAAACGGGGCCACCTACCGCGTAGCGCCCCATGTATTTGAATCCCTTGGCGCGCGAGTGACCACCATCTGTGCCGCACCTGACGGCAAAAACATCAACCAGGGCTGCGGCTCCCAGGATACAGCCAAATTAAAGGAAATGGTAATAGAGCAGGGGGCGGACATCGGTCTGGCATTTGACGGTGACGGGGACCGTCTGATTGCGGTTGATGAAACCGGTCGGAATGCGACCGGGGATCAGATTCTGGCCATCTGCGCGAAATATTTAAAAGAGGCCGGCAGGCTTTCCAACAACCGGGTCGTCAGCACAGTGATGAGCAATGTCGGCTTTCACAAGGCCATGGGGGAACTTGGCATTGAGCTCATTATTACCGATGTGGGCGACCGCTGCGTTCTGGAGCAGATGCAGGCGCTCGGTTCGGTAATCGGGGGCGAGGATTCCGGCCACATGATATTTCTGGACCGCCACACCTCCGGAGATGGGATTTTAACCGGACTTCGGCTGATTCAGGTAATGCTTGAAACCGGAAAATCCTTATCCCGGCTCTCATCGGTTATGGCCGTCTACCCCCAGGTGCTCATGAATGTGGAAATCAATGAAAAACAGGATATCTACCAGATCCCGGAAATAAAAAGGGTGATTTCAAATATCGAGCAAAAACTGGGGCAGCAGGGGCGGGTGCTGGTCCGATACTCGGGCACCCAGCCCTTGTGCCGGGTGATGGTTGAGGGCCCGGATGCGGAGCAGACGCATAAGTATTGCATGGAAATTGTGGATGTGATTCAGGCGAAAATAGGGGCTGGGGTTTAGGTATTAGGTATTAGGTATTGGAGTTGAGGCTTTAATGCCAATCCCCCAATACCTAACACCTATAAACCTTCTTATTCCCTGCCGCCCATGATATAGAGCAGCATCAGGAACAGGTTGATAAAATCCAGATAAAGTGACAGGGCGCCCATTATAGCGCCTTTGCGAACCACGCCGGCTTCAAGTCCGGCTGGCTGGGTCATGGCCATGTGCTTTAGCTTCTGAGTATCGTAGGCGGTGAGGCCCACAAACACCAGCACCCCGATATAGCTGACAATGGTGGTGATGGCTGAGCTCTGAATAAAAAGGTTGACCAGGGACGCGATAATGATGCCGATCAGCCCCATGAACATGAAGCCGCCAAGGGATGTGAGATCCCGCTTGGTGACAAATCCGAATATACTGCACGCGACAAATGTGCCAGCGCACACAAATAGCGTGGACACGATGGATGCCGGGGTGTAGGCGATAAATATAAAGGACAGGGTCACCCCGTTAAGCACCGAATATATTACAAATAGGGCCGTTGCCGTACTGGCTTGTATTTTCTGGACTCTGGCGCTCAGATAAAATACCATGCCCAGCTCCGCAGCAATAAGCCCGAAAAAGATCAGGGGATTGCCGAATATCAGCTGAAGCATGGCTTCGCTGCTGCTGACATAGAGGGCCATAAGAGCGGTCAATCCCAGCCCGATGCCCATCCAGTTGTAGACGCTTCGGATAAAGCTGTTGACCTGTACCTGCGCGCGGGTATCAGCGGTCGTTCTCGCTGACTGAACGTTTGCCATAGTGTGTTAACCTCCTGTGATTGTTTGTGCACCGAATAGGTTGCCGTGTTGCGTATGATTGATGCTGACAGAATATATATTAACACAAAAACCATTATTTGCAAGGTTTTGACAACGTGAAATCGACCCAGCTTTATCAGCACTTAAAAGAGACGGCAGAAAAATTAGATATCACGGTTTCCGAACAAAACCTGCGGGTTACGGGGATAAACGCCAGAAGCGGGCTTTGTACGGTTAAAGGCAGACAGCTTTTCATTATGGACAAAAACCTGCCGATCCGCCAAAAGGTTGAAGTCCTGGCTGACTGCCTCCGCCAAATGCCGCTGGATAATGTTTACCTTATGCCGGCGGTCCGCAATTACCTTGAGCGCTCCTGAAATTATCTCTTTAAACCTTATGCCAACCCTACTGGCCCTTCTGATTCGTACTCGTACTCGTACTCGTAATCGGCTTTAAATTTTTTCGAGTAAATTTTTTCGAGTACGATTACGAGTACGAGTACCGTCCCGCTTGCGCGGGACTGAGTACGATGAAGTTCCAAAGAAGCCTGAACACTGAAACCTGAAACCTTTAAATTTAAGCCCAATACCCAAAACCTAATACCCAAAGTTACTAAGAAGGGCCCTTGGCGCCCACACCAACCCCCGGATTCTTTGGCCCGAAATAAAAGTTTACATAATATTTCTTATCAGACGTTATTAAAATTATTGCTGGCAGGGTCAGCCACGATACGGTGGCCCGCTCTACGAATGGGGAAAAACCCGATCCAT
>JBKHAE010000026.1:0-35061 GCA_046543065.1 Desulfobacterales bacterium
AATCCAGATCAAAGACCCCCTTGGCCTCCTTGTGGTCGCCCAGCATTACCGAATCGCCGGTCAGGCACAGCACGTTATGTATCCCGCGGCTTGAGGCAAACAAAAGATCTGCCTGAAGCGCCAGCCGGTTTCTGTCCCGGCAGGTCATCTGGAGGATAGGCTCGCCCCCCATTTCCTTGACCATGAGAGCGCCGCCCAGGGAGGGAAACCGCATCACGGAGCTCTGATGGTCTGTCACATTCATGGCATCCACTTTATTTTTTAAGAGCTCTATGTGATGCCCTACTTTTTCAAGGTTTGTGCCTTTGCCGGGGGCGACTTCACAGGTAACGACGAATTTGCCCGAGTCCAGGGCTTTCTTAAATGCGGACGGCATAGTTATTTCTCCATTAATATAATAAAAATCAGTGGCTTAATTTTCTTTCCACCCAACACCCAAAACCCAACACCCAAGACCTAATACCTAATACCTAATACCTAATACCTAAATATTAAATTTCCCGGGGCTTGGCTCCCCCAGATGATTCCGCGGCTTCTGATAATTCCGCATGAGCTCCAGACGGCCGAGTTCATTCAATCGGTTGTATATCAGGGTCCAGGCGCAGTCCTTGTCCGGATCGATTTCGCATTTGCCGTTGTTGGTCCCCCCGCACGGGCCGTTGACCAGGCCCTTGTGGCAGGCGGTCACCGGGCAGATGCCGCCAGTCTCGCCGATGATACAGGTGCCGCACTGTTTGCAGATTTCATTGAACTCGCCGTAACCGGTTTCCTTGCCCACAAAAAGCGTGTCCAGGGCAGGTACCACGAATTTTTTGAGCTGCCGGGCAATGGTCTGCACCCCGTAGGCGCAGGTCATGATCAAAAGCGCCTCGGCCTGATTGAGCGGGGCTTTCAGCTCCTTTAGCATCTCGCCGGTTAAGTTGTCGCAGGCCACCGGCACCACCGTGGTGCCGGTGATGACTTTGCCCTTGGCCGAAAGTTTGTCCTTCATGGCGGTTACCTCCGGCTCCCCGCCGGTATGGGTCAGGGTCACGCAGGTGCCGCAGCCGATAATGAATAGACGCCCGGAATCTTCGAGCAGCCGGTCAATTTCTTCCTCGGATTTGGGCCGGGTAATGGAGCGGATCATAGCTCGCTGTCCTCCTTTTCAAGATCACATCGCAGGCACCGCATGGCTTCAAAATGGGCCTGCGCCGGGGTAAACCCCTTTTCAACCTCCCGGAAGTCGCGTACCCGCTCATCCGGATTTTCAAATTCAACCGCGACGCGGCGTTTTTCTTCGGTCGATTCCTCTTCCAGGGCAAGGCCTGTTTCCTGGGCCCGTTTGGTTTTCTCATCCGGCATATAGATCCGTGCCTTTTCACCGGCCAGGTATTTATCAATGGCCAGCGCCGCCCGCCGGCCGGAGGCGATGGCCCGGATGACATAGGTCGGGCCGGTGGTGAAGTCTCCGCCCGCGAACACCCCCGGCACATTGGTGGCCAGCGTATTCTCATCTACCATGAGGCTCCCCCAAAGGGCGCGCTCAAGCTGGCTGTCTTCCGGCAGAAACGACATGTCCGGGGCCTGGCCGATGGAGATGATGATATTGTCGGTTTCAATATACTGGTAATCGTTGATGTCGCATTCCGGGTTAAACTTGCCCTCCTGGTCAAATACGGCCAGGCAGCGGGTAAAGCTGATGCCGGTGACCTTGTTGTCTTCATGAAAAATCGCGTCCGGCGACCAGGCGGGGTTTAGGATCACCCCTTCATCAGCCGCCTCAATAATGTCTTTCTCCCATGCCGGCATCTGGTCCCGGCTTTCCAGGCAGAAGAGCTGGACATGATCGGAGCCGGCACGAAGGGCTGTGCGGGCCACATCCAGGGCCACATTGCCGCCGCCGATAATCACGGTCCGACCGGAAAGGGGCCTGGGTTTTCCTGTGCGCACATCGCTTAAAAAATTAAGTCCGTAGTAGAGGCCTTCCACGCCTTCTTCCTCGCCGGGAATCCCGATGCGCTTGCTGGCCTGAGCGCCGGCGGCAAGGAATACGGCGCTGTAGCCCTCCTTCATGAGATCATTTAAGGTATGATTGGCGTCAATAGGAGAATTGTAATGAATTTTGACGCCTGCGTTCTCAATGTATCGGATTTCTTCCTCAATCACCTGCCGGGGCAGCCGGAATTCCGGCACCGCAATGCCAAGCATACCGCCCGGTACGGGCTGGGCCTCGAAGACGCTCGTTTCATAGCCCATTTCCGCCAGGAAGTAGGCGCAGGTAAGCCCAGCCGGTCCGGCGCCTACAACCGCCACTTTTTCATCCTTGGTCACGGGAAAGGGCTCGCGGTCCGGCCCGATATTTTCAAAATACCAGTCCGAGGCAAAGCGCTTGAGCGAGCGGATGGCCACCGGATCATCCAGTTCCCCCCGCCGGCATTTGAACTCGCAGGGGTGGATGCAGATCCGGCCGCATACCGCCGGAAAAGGATTCCTCTCTCGGATAATCTCAACTGCATCTTCATAATTGCCGTTGGCGACCGCTGCCACATAGTTGGGCACATCAATGCCTGCGGGGCACGCGTGCTGGCAGGCGGAGATCACCATGGAGTCGCATACCGCCCCTGCGCATCGGTGCTCCTGTATATGGTCCCGGTATTCCTGCTCAAAGTATTTGAGCGTGGAAAGCGCCGGCTTGGGGCAGGCCTGCCCGAGCCCGCACAGGGATGCCTCGGATATGGTCTCGCCCAGTGCCTTGATGCTGTCAATATCCTCAATACGGCCCTGGCCCAGGGTGATCCGGGATAGCGTCTCTAAGAGCTGGGTGGTCCCCAGGCGGCACGGGGCGCATTTGCCGCAGGACTCAGACTGGGTAAAGCTTAAGAAAAACCGGGCGATTTCCACCATACAGTTGTTCTCATCCATCACCACCATGCCCCCGGAGCCCATGATTGCGCCGACCCGCTGGATGGTATCATAGTCGATGGGGAGATTGATGAATTGTGCCGGTACGCAGCCGCCGGCCGGCCCGCCCATCTGGACGGCCTTAAACTGCCGGCCCTTGGGAATGCCCCCGCCGATGTCATAGATGACTTCCTTGATGGTAATCCCGATGGGCACCTCAACCAGGCCGGTGTTGTTGACTTTCCCGGCAAGGGAGAAGATTTTGGTGCCTTTGCTGTTTTCCGTGCCCACCTGGCCGTACCAGTCCGCCCCATTCTTGATGATCAGCGGCACATTGGCGAATGTTTCCACATTGTTGATATTGGTGGGCTTCTCATCCAGGCCCGCCTGGGCGGGGAAGGGCGGCCGGGGACGGGGCATGCCGCGTTTGCCCTCAATGGAGGCCATAAGCGCGGTCTCTTCCCCGCATACAAACGCGCCCACCCCCATTTTAAGGGAGAGTTTAAAATTAAATCCCGTGCCCAGAATGTTTTCACCCAAGAGCCCCAGGTTCTCCGCCTGCTCGATGGCAACGGTTAAATGCTCCACGGCAATGGGGTATTCCTCCCGGACATAGATAAAGCCGTATTCCGCGCCTATGGCATAGGCTGCCAGAAGCATTCCTTCGAGCACGGCATGCGGATCGCCTTCCAAAAGCGCGCGGTCCATAAATGCGCCGGGATCGCCTTCATCTGCGTTGCAGATCAAGTATTTCGGGAAATTTTCAGCCTGGCGGGCGAACCGCCATTTCAGCCCTGCGGGAAACCCCGCCCCGCCCCGGCCCTTAAGTTTGGCCGCAATTACCTCTTCAATCACCCCTTCCGGGGTCATCTGGGAAAGCGCTCTGACCAGGGCCTTGTATCCGTCCTCGGCAATGTAGTGCTCGATGCGGGTAGGGTCGATACGCCCGCAATGGGCCAGAATCCGACGCTCCTGGTTTTTGTAGAAGGGAATCTGATCCCGGTGGTAAATGAGCTGATGGGTCCGGGGGTCTTCGTATGCCAGACGCTCGATCAGCTGGTTTTTCCGGATGGTCTGGCCGACAATCTCTGCTGCGTCCTCCGGGGCAACCTCCTGATACTGTACGCCCAAGGGCTCGATGGCGATCACCGGGGCCTTGGCACAGAAGCCGTGGCAGCCGGTTGAGCGGACATCGACTTCTTTTTCAAGCCCCTGTCTGTTGACTTCATCCGAGAGCGCGCGGGCCACATCCGCGGCCCCGTAAGCCCGGCATCCGGTCATGCATACGTGGATCTCCGTGCGCCTTTTTCCGGTATCCGCCAGGATTTTGTTGCGGAGCCATTCCAGCTGCCCGATGGATGTGAGTTTTTCAGATGCCATCAATCCGCCTCCTTGGCTTCACTGGATGATTCAGCCGGCTTTGGCTTTCGGTATTGATTCAGTATGGAGTTGACTTTGGGCGGGGTGAGCTTGCCGTAATAATTTTTATTGACCATCATGGTGGGCGCCAGAAAACAGGCGCCCAGGCAGGCCACGGTCTCCAGGGTAAACTGGTAATCCGGGCTGGTCTCGCCTTCTTCCAGGCTTAGCTCCTTTTTCGCCATGCGCAGGATGCTGCGGGAGCCCTTGACGTGGCAGGCCGTGCCCCGGCAGACGCGCAGGACATAGCGTCCCTTGGGCTGGAGGGAAAAGCCCGCGTAAAAGGTGATCACGCCCTGGACCTGGGTGGGAAACATATTCATGGCCAGGGCAATGGGCTCAATCGCCGCCGGCGGTATATAGCCGCAAGCTTCCTGCACTTCCTGGAGCAGCGGAATAAGCCCCCATTTCCGGCCCCGGTATTTATCGATGATGGCGGACAGCTCATCCCAGTCTATGGCTTTGGGTTCCATTTATTACATCTCCCCGCTGGTTTCGATTTTTTCAAGGTTCACCCGGCAGACTGCCCAGCCCGGTGCGTCTGAGGCCGGGGCTGGGGATAGATCCACCAGATGCATGGCATCGTTTCCGTTGTATGCCAGCGGAATAAACACCTGGCCTGCGGGCATGTCCCCATTGATCCGAACCTCCCGCTCGATTTGCCCGTATGCACTGCTCACGCGAAGTCGGTCGGTCTCTGATAGATCAAGCTTTTTGGCATCATGTGTCGAAATTTCGATTTGGCCTTTAAGCTGATAGGCATGAATTCTTTCAGACCGGCTGGTGCGGGTGCCGCCGCCCATATGATAGCGGAGCCCGCTGATAATGCCGATATAAGGGCGCGCCGAATCAGCATAGGAAGGGATGTCCGGTATATCCGGTATATCCGCCGGGGAAAAATGGAATCGGAAGCCGTTTTTTGATCCCTGGTTCTTGATCCATCCCTGCCGATGGCTGCCAAGGTCCGCATATATGGGTACCAGGCGACGGATCTCCTGTTTTATCTGCTCAAGGCTGTCATAGGGTTCCGGATATCCCATCTTTGCCGCCAGCAGGGCGAGTATCTCCCAATCCGGCCTGGCGTCTCCGGGCGGCGCCGCAACAGGCGTGAAGTTTTGGATTCGGCCTTCCATGCTGGTAAATGCCCCGGCTTTTTCCGTAAACGCCGCCCCCGGCAGGATGAGGTGCGCCAGTTTGGCGGTCCGGGTGAGCAAAATATCCTGGACAATGAAAAGTTCAAGGTTTTTAAAGGCCTTTTCCACCCGATCGGGCTGGGGCAGCTTTCTTAAAGGGTTTTCGCCCATGATGTAGACGGCCTTTAGGGTGCCGTTCTCCGCTGACTCAATCAGCCGGACCATGTCAAGTCCGGGGTCCGGAGAAATCTTGGATTGCCAGGCCTTTTCAAGTGCGCCTCTGCCGGCTTCATCCGAGAGCGGCGTGCGGCCGGGGAGCCAAGCCGGAGAGATGCCCATATCGCAGGCACCCATCCAGTTGTTGGCTTCTGCCATCAGATGGATGCCGGTGCCCATTCTGCCCGTGCTGCCGGTTAGAAGCGCCAGGTTAAAGAGGGCGTTGAATCCCGCCTCGGAAAGATATCCGCCGGCCGCCTGGCCGATGACAAAGGCCGTTTGCTTGCCGGCCAGAAGCGTTGCGGCGGTTTCCAGGTCAGATTCGGACACTGCCGCCATTCGGGCCAGCTCTGATGTGTCCCGGGTGCTTAAGCTTTCCGCGTAATCTTTAAAGGCATCGGTATGGCTCTCTATAAATTCGCTATCATGCCCGTTTTGGGCAATCAACTCCTTTGCAATGCCGTTTAAAAGCGCGGCCAGCGACGCTTCCGGATTTTTTGAAAGCGACGGTCGTATCCATTGACCCGCGAACATGGAAAGTTCGTTGGACAGAGGATTGACAACGATCAGCACAGCGCCTTTTTTGGCCGCCCGCTTGATATGGTAGCCAAGCACCGGTGCAGCATGGTCCGGATCAGGCCCTAAAACAACAATCGCCGGGGCATTTTCAAGGTCCATGAGTCGGTTGATGCGGCAATTGCCGTCGGTTTTTTGGTCAAGGGCCATCATCTGGGCCTGGCCGCGGCTTTCGGTCATGCTGACGATGTTTTCGGACTGAAAAATCGCCCGGCCGATTTTTTGAAACAGATAGTTCTCTTCTACGCTGCATTGGGTGGAGCCTATGAATGCGATGCTTTGCGGGCCATGGGTGCGTTTGATCTCAGTCAATTTGGATACCGCATGCGCCATGGCCTTCTCCCACGATACCTCCTCAAAAGACGGCTTTCCCGCCTCGTCAGTTTTCCGGATCATCGGGGCGGTCAGGCGGTCAGCGGAGTTTAAAAAATCGTGGGAAAAATGGCCCCGAACGCACAGGGTCGCATGGTTAACGGTGTCCTCAAAATCCCCGGGATTGATCTCCACGATTTTATCGCCCGCAGCTCCTATGTTGAGCGTGCAGCCGATACCGCAGAAACCGCAGACCGACAATGCTTCCCGTTCCGGGGTGCCGGCATACCGATTATTTTTCGGGCTCAGTGCGCCGGTGGGGCAGATGGATACACAGGTGCCGCAGAAGGTGCAGTTTGACTGCTCAAGCGGCATTTCGTGGGCAGTTGCCGGCCGGGATTGAAATCCCCGGTGATTGTAGTCAATGGCGCCGGTGCACACCAGCTCATGGTCTGCGCGGATGCATTTGCCGCATAGAATGCATTTGCTTAAGTCCCGGATAATGAAGGGGTTTAACTGCTCGAAGGATTTGTAATTGGGCATGGGGTAGAGGTCATTTTCGCCAATGCCCAGCTTTGCGGCAATCCGTCGCAGCTCGCACCGGTTTCCCTTGTTGCAGACGATACAGGATTCCGGGTGCTCGGCCATCATCAGCCGGACAATGTTTTTGCGATGGGTGAGCACGCGCGGGGAGTCCGTCTGAATCACCATGTCCCGGGCAGCGGGTGTCACGCATGAGGCAAAGAGGCGCCCGGATTTCTCCTCCTCCACCAGACACAGCCGGCAGGCCCCATAGGGTTTTAAATCCGGGTGATAGCAGAGGGAGGGGATGGCGATGCCGTTTCCGGCTGCCGCCTCGAACACGCTGGTGCCTTCCCGGCAGGCGATCTTTTTTCCGTTGATGGTCAACACAATGGTTTGCAAGATATTGATCCTCCTGTATCCGTTTATAGGATCAATACGGCCGCCTTGAGAATGAGGATGGAGAAGCGGTCTGGAACAGCAGAGCCGGCGCGCGGAAGCGGAGCGGTTATTTCAATTTAGCCGCATCAAGGTATTGCTTGAGTTTTTCTTCTCCGCCGATGGTTATGATGTGAATGCCCTGGCAGAGATCCTTTAAGCCTTTTACCGTATCAGCAAACAGTTCAATACTGGCTTTTTCCTTGTCCGTGGCCCGGGCGAGCTTCTGGATGATCCAGTCCGGCACCAGCCCGGGTTTTAAGTGGCGGTTTAAGAACTGGGCCATGCCGGCGGTGCGGATGATCATGATCTCGGCAATGACCGGCACACCGAAGGTGTTTGTGCGCTTTAAGAACTTTTCAAACCGTTCCACGTCAAATATCGGCGTGGTGAGGAAATAGCCGGCCCCCATCTTGGTCATCTCTTCCATCTCGCGCAGCTCCAGATCCGGCACGTTTTTTCCCCAGTTGGATTCAACGCCGGAGCCCAGCAGGAAGTCGCCCTTACTCGGCAGCTCCCCGCCTTCAAGGCTTCGGCCCTCCCGGATGTGTTCCAGCACGGATTGGATTTTGCCGGCATCCACGTGGAAAAACATCATTTCCTGCAGGCTGTCGCCGGTGATGCGATAGTCCTCGGTAAACACCAGAAGATTATCCACCCCGGCCGTGTGAGCCGCTGTCAGATCCTTCATCAGCTGGATACGGTTTTTATCCCGGGTCGTGGTCTGGTAGATGGATTCAAACCGGTTTTGTTTTAAAAGCTCGCAGGTCTGAATGGAGTCGCCGACAATACCTTCAAATTCGACTTCCGAGAGCGATACCCCGTCCACCCGGCCGCGGACCGAGCTTAAGTTTTTGATGAGGTTTTCCTGGTCGGATTCCAGAGGCGCCTGGAATTCGGAGGTGACGACAAAGTCTTTTTTTTCTAATGCTTCTTTTAATTTCATGGATTCGCCTCCCTGCCGGTATATGGCCGGTCCTTATTGGCGGAGTCCCAGAAGCCGGCTGACTTCCTCTTTTAACTGGGGCAGCGGCAGCGGCTTTGAGTAGCAGGCATCCGCGCCGTGCTCCTTCATCTGTTTGAATTTTTTTTCGTCCAGATAAGCAGAGAGCACGATAATCTTTGTGTCTTTGGTCTCAGGGTTGGATTTAACTTTTTGGCAGACGTCAAATCCTTTGATATCCGGCATCATGATATCGAGAATCAAAAGATCGGGCTGGAAGTGGCTTACCTGGATTCCGGCCTCAAACCCGTCGGCCGCGGATATCACTTCATAATCGTATTCATCCTCTTCCAGGGCCTGGACGATGGATTCCACGATAATGGGGTCATCATCGACCACCAGGATTTTGATGCGCCCGGTCTCAACTTCTTTTTCCGGCAGGGGCATGCCCTGGTTTTCCATAAAGGCGATTAAATCCTTGCGGTTGATGCGCCGGTGTCCCCCGGGGGTCTTATATGCTTTAATCAGGCCGGATTCGATCCAGTTGATGATGGTTTTGGGCGACACGCTGCAATATTTGCTGGCTTTAAATACAGTAAGCACATCTTCCATGGCGGCTGGCTCCTTAGGCGTAATTTTTATTTATTTCCATTATTACAGAATTTTTAATGATGTCAAGAAAAAAATTGATCCTGCGATTTTCATACAAATAATTGAAATAATATAAAAATTTTTATTTGATGGAAAAATGATTAAAAAATTTTTTAGTTATTATATTAATTATGGTTATTTTTCAAGCGGCTCTTTTGGCGGCTGGATGGGCAGGGTAATGGTAAATGTCGTGCCGCTGCCGGGTGTGCTTTCAACCCGAATGTCTCCGCCGTGCTCCTTGATAAACCCGTAGCAGACGGACAGGCCTAAGCCCACCCCCTTGACGCTGGCTTTGGTGGTAAAAAAGGAGTCAAAAATCTTGTCGAGGTTTTCCTCCTTGATACCCGAACCGGTGTCCGTGATGTCAATGCGGACCTGGCCGTTGTCCCGGGCGGTGGCGATGGTGAGTGATCCGCCGTCTGGCATGGCGTCTCTGGCATTTCCGATCATGTTCAAGAATACCTGGCGCAGCTGGTTCGGTGAGGCATGCACCGGCGGAAGCCCCTCTTCAAGGTCGAAATGGACCTTGATGTCATGTTCCTGGAGCTGTTTTTCATGGAGCATAATCAGTTCATCCAGTATTTTGTTGACGTCTGTGGCGGATTTTTCTTCCTGTTCGGGCTTTGAGAACGAGAGCATCTTTCTCAGCATGTCGGCCAGGCGCACGGTTTCTGATAGTGACATGTCCAGTAGCTTGCGGCGCTTGTTTTCCGGCGGGATTTCGGTCTTTAAAAGCTCCAGGGTATTCATGATGCCGTAGATCGGGTTGTTTAATTCATGGGCGAGCTGCGAGGTAAGACGGCCCATGGCTGCCAGCTTTTCCGAATGCAGCAGCTGCTCCTGGGTCTGCCGGAGCCGCTGCTCCATTTCAATACGTTCCCGCAGATCGACAAATGACCCAACGGTGGCGATTTCATTGCCCTTGTCATCGTAGACCATGGCGGCAGAGAGGTTTCCGTCAATCACCTCCCCGTCGCGCCGGACATAGAGGAGGGGGTAGGAGCGAAGCATGCCCACGCCGCCGCTTTCCGGGCCTCGGATCATTTTCATGATTTTCCGCGCCACCCCTTCCGGGTAAATCTTGGTGATATTCATCCTGCCGATCACTTCATTGGCCGGATACCCCAGGGTTTTCTCCGCCGCGCGGTTCCAGATGATGATGTTTCCGCTTAAATCCGCGGCCATTATGGGGTTCGGCGAACTTTGGATGATTTTGTTCATGAAGTCATGGGCTTCTTTAAGTTTTTTCTCCATCTGGTAGCGCTGCGTCTGGTCAACCACGATTCCTTCATAGCCAAGCACGTTGCCGTGGGAATCGTAGCGCACATGGCTGGTCAGCGAAACAAGGACCGGCGTACCGTCCCGCTTTTTGAACTCCACCTCATATTCCATCACCCGACCGTCACGTTCAATCATATCCTGGAATTTGCGCCGGTCTTCCGGCCTTACATAGAGATCCCGGGTGATATCCATGTTTAAAAACTGCTCCTTGCTCGGATACTCCAGCATATCCAGAAGCGTCTGATTGGCATCTAAAAACTTCCCCTCCTTGCTGCTGATATAGACGCCCACGCCCACATGCTCAAAAAGCTTCCGGTAGTGCTCTTCAGAGGCCTTAAGCTTGGCTTCGCGCTGTTTTCTGTGGGTGATGTCGCGATAGACGCTCATTTTTGAAATGGAGCCGTCCGGATTGGTAAGCGGCATTTCTGTGAGGGTAAATGTGCGTCCGGTTTTCGGGACATATAGCTCCCAGTTCAGGCTCCGGTCCTTAAAAACCTCATCCGCCCGGCACCAGGGGCAGATTTCATTGCTGTCGTTGATCACCTCATAGCATTTCTTTCCTATACCATCCCCAAACAGCTCGACCATTTTGCGGTTCATGTATTCCACGGTATAGGATTGATCGATGATGTAGATGCCGTCATCAATGGTGTTTAAAATGGCGGTGAGCATGTGTTGTTCTTTGTCCATGGGAAACTCCTCTATTCGTCTTACTCTTACTCTTAATCTTACTCTTAATCTAACCCAATCGGCGGCCTGTGATACTGACCCGTTTCTAAAATCGGCTGCCCCTCCATACTTTTAAGACTAAAGGAAATTATTAAACAGGCAAGATTTTTTATTGCCGTGTCAGCTCATGTAATTCAGCAAGGCTTGCCATATATCTTGGAGGCGGGCTAAAGTGATTTGACAGCAACGGCGATTGGATATATTTTTAACGATCGTAACTGCTTATTATGATGAAGTTACTTAGAAGCCGAATTTGAGAACCAATGAGAAAGGAAGCACCATGCAGATTACAGACCGCCTGCACGGATTTATCTGGACGTCAATGACCAGCAATAACTGCAACACTTATTTAATCGACGGGTCCGCCAGAATTCTGATCGATCCGGGCCATGCCATGCACTTTGATCATGTCCTGGACGGGCTTGCCAAGCTGGGAATCGAAAAAAGCGATATCGATCTCTTGATAATCACCCATGCCCATCCGGATCATATTGAGGCCGCCCAGCTTTTTAGCGGCAGTAAGACGCAGATTGCCATGCATCAGCTGGCCTGGCAGCTGATTGAAAATTTCGGCCAAATGATCGATCCCAACATGAATGTGGAGGCGTTCCGGCCGGATGTGTTTCTGGGTGAGGGCGAGTTTTCCGTGGGGGATACTTCTCTTAAGGTCATCCACACCCCGGGCCACTCCCCGGGTTCCATCTCCCTTTTCTGGTCCGAGGAGAACGCCCTCTTTGTGGGGGACCTGATTTTCAAGGACGGCATCGGTCGCATCGATATTCCGGGCGGTGATGGCAATCAGTTAAAACAGAGCATCCGAAAGGTGGCGCAAATCGAAGCGGATTATCTGCTTCCCGGCCACGGGGAGGTGATTGCCGGGAAAGAGGCGATTAAAGCCAATTTTAAGCAGGTGGAGGACTTCTGGTTTGCCTACGCCTGATGGCTTCGTAAAAAGCCCAATATCTGCGTTGCGCTGCATCCCTCGGAATTGGAGAACTTCTGGTTTGCCTATATATAGCCGTCTTACTCTTAATCTTAATCTTACTCTTACTCTTAATCTATTTCCGGCCTGTGAATAGGTTGTGTACTGAGAATTTAAAAAGGTCTTCGGATGAATGATATTAAATCCACCTTCATCGACGCCCACGCCCATTGCGGAATCATTGACCGCTACCCGCCGCAGAGCTTTGAGGATTATCTGGCCCATGTGAAATCAAGCCCCATCGAGGGGGTTGTCATGTTTTCGCCGGTCGCGGAAATCTATGAGCGGGATGATCCGGATTTTCATGATAATATGCACTGGCGGAACCAGCGGGAGGCCTCCAACCAATACCTGCTGGGCCTCCAGGACCGGGAGCTGGAGGTTATCCCCTATTTTTTTATCTGGAATGATTTTGCCGTGGACCAGCTCACGGAAAACCATCGGGGCATCAAGTGGCACCGGCACGCGGACGAACCTGAATATAACTATGATGATCCCGCCTGCCATGCGGCCATCGATGAAATCCGGCGCCGTAACATGCCGGTGGTTCTGGAAGAGGAATTGCGAAACACCATCCGGTTTATCAATGAGCTGGCCGCCGGCGTCCGTGTCATTATTCCGCACCTGGGGTTTTTAAACGGCGGCTATCGTGCAATTGAAAAGGCCGGGCTGTGGGAAAATCCATGGGTTTATACGGATACGAGCCTGGCTGCGCCGGAGACCATTCTGGCCTATGTCAACACATACGGCCATGAGCGGATCATGTTCGGCTCCGACTTCCCATTCGGCCATCCGCCGGCTGAACTCGAAAAAATCCGACGGTTGGGGTTCTCCGAGGAAGTGGAACAGGCCATCAACGGGGGAAATCTAAAGAAGCTCCTGAAAGACAGCAATCGCATTTCAGGTTGATCGTTGATTGAGATTCATTTTGTCAGGAAAAGCGTTTTTCGATATGCTCCATCACAGATAAAACAAATCCATTAGCCGGAGAGAACAAATGACCATTCAGTTTGAATCCATCGGCGTGATTCATTCGCCGTATAAAGAACTTGAGGGCATGCCGATTCAGCCAAAGGGTGCAGCCGGGGTCAAGGGAACGGTTGAGGTCTATGAACCCTACAGGCAAGGCCTTGATGATCTCGACGGCTTCTCCCATATTTATTTGATCTATCACTTTCATTTAAGTAAGGGGTATAAGCTGCATATTATACCGTTTTTGGACAATGTTGAGCGGGGGCTTTTTTCCACGCGGGCCCCCAAGCGGCCCAACCCCATCGGTTTTTCGATTGTGGCGCTGGATAGCGTTGCCGACGGCCTGCTTCATATCCGCAACGTGGATGTCCTGGACGGCACCCCGCTTTTGGATATCAAGCCCTTTGCCCCGCAATTTGACGCCCAGGAGAAAGTCCGGACCGGATGGCTTGAGAAAGCCGGAAGAAGCGTGTCCGGCAAGCGATCTGATGACCGGTTTAAGTAGACATTACTTACTATTTAAAAACCCTATGAAGCTCTCGCCGCTTTTTGATCACCGGATGGCCCGAATGCCCGTAGCCCGGCTGTTTATCGGCCTCGTCATTTCTCTGCTCATTTCAAACTTTTTGCTTGTTTTTTCCGGCTGCCGGACAGCGCCGCCGCCTGATCGGCCGACAGCAAAGCCCGTGTCCAAGATCCCGAAGCCTTTAAAAACTCCGGACAGATATCGGATAAACGGGCAATGGTACCATCCCATAACCGATTCCAAGGGCTTTCGCCAGTCCGGCATCGCTTCCTGGTATGGGGATCCGTTCCATGGCCAAAAGACCGCCAGCGGGGAAACCTATAACATGCATGCTCGAACCGCGGCCCACAAAATCCTGCCCATCGGCACATTCGTATTGGTGCGAAGCCTGGATACGGGTAAAGAAACGGTGGTGCGCATCAATGACCGTGGCCCGTTCGTTGGGGACCGGATTATTGACCTATCCTACCGGGCGGCCAAGGAGATCGGTATGATCGGTCCCGGCACCGCTCAGGTGGAAGTTGAGGCTCTGGAAAAGGGCCTGCCGGAGACCGATCCGGACGAGGCCCGGCATGCGGACTTTTATACCGGTGATTTTACGGTTCAGGTAGGATCGTTTGCCAACAAAGACCTTGCCGAAAAGCTGTGTGACGAACTGCGGGACTACAAAGAGCCGGTTTTCATCCAATCGGTGGTCAGGGAATCAAAAACCTATTACCGGGTGCAGGTCGGCCGGTTTACTTCCCTTGCCGGCGCGAAGAAAGCTGAGGATCGTCTGGTCCAAACCGGATATTCAGGGGCGTTCGCCGTGGCCAGTGAGGCCAGATAGGCCATTTCGGGTGCTCTAAGCGATTGTCTGCCGATTTTTCATATGCCTCCATGTACAACCCCCCCCCTCAAACATTGCCCTCATCAGTTTAATTCCGCATGCTGGTGACAGGCGCCGGGAGGCGGCCGCCGCGCTTTAAGAACTCTCCCGCGGAAAAGGGATTGACCCGCATCACGGGGGCGGCGCCTAAAAGCCCCCCGAATTCCAAAAGCTCGCCCGCCTGCTTGCCGGGGGCGGGAATAATCCGCACGCCGGTGGTCTTGTTGTTAATCACCCCGATGGCCAGTTCATCGGCAATAATGCCGTTGATTGTCTCTTCCGGGGTATCGCCCGGCACCGCGAACATGTCAAGCCCCACCGAGCAGACGGAGGTCAGGGCTTCAAGCTTATCCAGGCCGAGCGCGCCCTTTATAACAGCCTCTATCATGCCCGCATCCTCGCTTACCGGAATAAACGTGCCGCTCAACCCGCCCACGCAGCCGCTCGCCATGGCACCGCCTTTTTTGACCGCATCCATCAATAGGGCTAATGCCAGGGTGGAGCCGTGGGCGCCGATTTTTTCGATGCCGAAGGCCTCGATCACGCCGGCCACCGAATCTCCGCGAGCCGTGGTGGAGGCGAGAGAGATGTCAACGATACCGAAATTGATATTTAGGGCCGCAGCCAGTTCCCGGCCGATCAATTCGCCGGCGCGGGTGATTTTAAAAACCGTCCGCTTGATAATCTCAGAGAGCCGGGTCAGGTCATTTTCGCGGTTTTTTTCCACCACGCTTTTGACCACGCCCGGGCCGCTGACGCCGATGTTTAATGTCGTATCCGCCTCGCCCACGCCGTGAAAGGCCCCGGCCATGAAGGGGTTGTCCTCCGGGGCGTTGACGAACACGACGAATTTGGCGCACCCCACGGCATTGTTGCTTTTTTCAGCGGTTTGTTTAAGCATCCCCCCGAGCAGATTGACCGCATCCAGATTTAACCCGGAAACATTCGCGCCCACATTTAAAAACGCGCACACCCGGCCGGTCTGGGAGAGTACCGCCGGCAGCGCCTCAATCAGCGTCCGGTCCGAGCAGGTCATCCCCTTTTGCACCATGGCGCCGAATCCGCCGATATAATCGATGCCCGCGTCTGCGGCAGCGGTATCCAGGGTTTGGGCCATTTCCAGAAACCGCTCCGGCCGGCAGTGGGTTTCCATGATCAGGCTGACAGGCGTTACGGCTATGCGCTTGTTGACGATGGGAACGCCATACTTTCGTTCAAGCAATGCGGATTCATTAACCAAACCGGAAGCATGTGCGCATATTTTATCATAGACCTTCCGCCGGAAAGCGGCAAAGTCCGAGTCAATGCAGTCTTTCAGATTAACCCCCAGCGTGGTGGTCCGGATATCTAAATTCTGGCGCAGGATCATGCTGGCGGTTTCATAGATTTCTTCCAAATCAAAGGCCATGGTTTATATCCGGTGCATCATCTTGAAGAGGTTTTCGTGCTGAACCTGAATCTGCATGGC
Source organism: Desulfobacterales bacterium (assembly GCA_046543065.1). Lineage (GTDB taxonomy): Bacteria > Desulfobacterota > Desulfobacteria > Desulfobacterales > Desulfosalsimonadaceae > M55B175. Next base: position 15,920 of record JBKHAE010000026.1, read on the forward strand.
CAGATCCTGTCCGATGGCTTCCAGATCCCGGCCCATCTCTTCCATGGGAATCGACATATCGGCTACATCCACCATCATGGACATGACAAAATAGCCGTCCGTCATGATCCGCTGGTTAATGTCCACAATGTTTACCGCTTTTTGATATAAATAGGATGATACGGTGGCTACTACGCCTTTGCGGTCCCTGCCGATCACGGTTATAAAAACCAGTTCTTTTTCGGATTCCATGATTCACCTTCAGTTAAATCGGCTACAGGAAATTCAGGTTTAGTTCGAGGTTCACAGTTCGAGGTTCACAGTTCATGGTTCAGAGTTCAAAGTTTAAAAAAATCAGTGCCTTTGGCTTTGCATAGGCGCTTAAAAATGGCCGTTTCCTTTAAGTCCCCCTTTTCAAAGGGGGGTTTAGGGGGATTTTTCATCATGGCGCGGTACAAATCCCCCCAATCCCCCCTTTTTCAAAGGGGGGCTCAGGTGGTAGCCTTTTTCAAAGGGGTCTCAGGTGGCTCTCGCACGAGTAGCGCGTAGGGCGGATAAGCGACAGCGCATCCGCCAGTATTTGGTGGATGCGCTGTCGCTTATCCACCCTACACTGCTCGGCAAATTAAAAACCGATTACGAGTTCGCGTACGAACAACAAGTTCCTTTCTGCAAAAATGCCGTGACAGCGGCATAAACCGCTCTTCAGGAAACCGCCAAATTTTGCGCCAGGTCAAACCCCAGGTCAAATGCGGATTCGTTTAATTCAATGAAGTTTTGGGGCACGCGTTCCCGGATGACTTTCTTGACCGCCGCGGGCGAGACCACCCCGGTCAGCCGGACCACGGCGCCCAACATACAGATATTTAAGACCACAAGGCTGCCGATTTTTTCCGATACCGTGTCCGTGAGCGGCAGTTCATAGCGACGGGCATCCACGGTTTTTTCAATATGCACCCATCGGCTGTCCGTAATCAGGAGCCCGCCCGGGCGGAGCGAGGGGAGGTATTTCGTGTATGCGGTCTGGGTCAGGCAGACCAGGACATTGGGCTGGATGATTTTGGGAAAATGAATCGGGGCATCCGAAATGATGACATCGCTTCGCGTTGCCCCGCCGCGCGCCTCTGCGCCGTAGGATTGACTCTGCACGGCGTTTAAGTTTTCATGGAGGACAGCGGTTTCCGCCAAAATAATGCCTGCGGTAATTACCCCCTGGCCGCCGGAACCTGAGAACATAAGTCGGGTCTTTGCCATGGTTAACTTTTTCCGCTCGCCCTGTGGATCATTTTTTCATATTCGCTCGTGTATTCCGGTCGCTCGGTTTGGACAAAAATGCCCCGCCTGATTTTATCCGTCGAGTCCGCCGCTGCTTTGGAATCCCGCGCCACGGTCTGCTTCTTATAGGTCTCCAGCATATTGACCGCTGTTCCGAGCTTGTTTCTGCGGCCGAAGTTCGTGGGGCACTGGCTCATGACTTCAATCACGGAAAAGCCTTTGTGGGAAATCGCTTTTTCGATAAAGCCGGAAAGCTCCTTTACATGATAGGCGGTGGAGCGGGCCACGAATGTGGCGCCCGCGGCTTTGGAGAGCTCCACCAGGTCAAAATCATGGTCCACATTTCCGTAAGGGGCGGTGGTTCCAAAGCATCCATAGCCGGTCAGCGGGGAGAACTGGCCGCCGGTCATGCCGTAAATGCGGTTGTTCATGATAATGGCGGTCATGTCAATGTTTCGCCGGGCCGCATGCAGGAAGTGATTGCCGCCGATGGCGAGGGCATCCCCGTCGCCCATGGGAACAAGGACCGTCAGTTCCGGCTTGCTCATCTTAACGCCCGTTGCAAACGCCAGGGCCCGGCCGTGCAAAGTGTGCATGGTATGAAAATCCACATACCCGGAAATCCGTGCCGAGCAGCCGATGCCTGAGACCATGACGATATCGCTTTTATCAATGCCAAGCTTTTCCACGGCCCTGAGCAGGGCATTTAAAACAATGCCGTGCCCGCAGCCCGGGCACCACATATGGGGGAAAAACCGCTCCCGCAGATAATCGCGCACGGCCATTTTTCAGACCCCCTTTCCGTGGATGACGTGGATGATGTTCTGGGTGTCGGTGGGCGTAATCAGCTCGCCGTCTATGCGATTGGCGAGAAACACCCGGTCCGGCTGATGAACCGCCAGTTTGACCTGCTGTAGAATCTGGCCCATATTCATCTCAACCACCACAACGGACTGGGCATTGCGGCATTTTTCGCGTACCAGGGCATGGGGAAACGGCCATAGGGTCTGAAGCTCGAGAAGGCCCAGGTTCTCCCCCCGCTTGCGCCGGTTTTCCACCAGGTGAAGGGCGGAGCGGGCCGCCGCGCCGTAAGAGATCAGTACCGTGGGCGCATCATCCAGATAGAATTCCTTCCACCGGGTCATGTGATCCGCATAATGATCGATCTTATCCACCAGGTGCCGGATCAGGCCATAGACGATTTTGGGGTTTTCCGTGGGAAATCCCCACATATCGTGAAAAAGCCCGGTCACATTGTAGCGGTGCACGCCGCCGAAATCCGACATGGGAAGGCGCCCGTCCTCCCGGGGAAGATAGGGATGATAGTCCACGCCCTGGGAGACCTCGGTCTTAAGCCGCCCCACTGTGGGGATATCGCCTTCATCCGGCACCTCCAGGCGTTCCCGCAGATGGCCGGTGGTCTCATCGAGCAGCAGGATCACCGGGGTGCGGTAGGTTTCCGCAAAATTGAAGGCATTGACGGTCATGGTAAAAATATCCTGGTTCGTGGAGGCGGTAAGCGCGATGATGGCATGTTCCCCGTGGGTGCCGTAGCGGGCCTGATTGACATCGCCCTGGCTCACATGTGTGGGGAGCCCCGTGGACGGGCCGCCGCGCTGGACATTGACGATAACACAGGGGATTTCCGTCATAATGGCATAGCCCAGCGCCTCCTGCATGAGGGAGAAACCGGGGCCGCTGGTGGCGGTCATCACCTTGTGCCCGGTCAAGGAGGCGCCGATAATGGCGCAGATCGAGGCGATTTCATCCTCCATCTGCAGGAATTTGCCGCCTATCCGGGGGAGCCGATTGGCCATGAACTCCATGATTTCCGATGACGGGGTAATCGGATAGCCGGCGAAAAAGTCAAGCCCCGCGTAAAGTGCAGCTTCGGCGCATGCCACGTTGCCTTGCACGAATTTCAGCGATTGGGTCATAAAGTTTGCTTATTCCTCGCAGATTACTTCAATGGCCAGATCCGGACAACGGTATTCGCAAAGCCGGCAGCAGATGCAGGCATCGGGTTGGGCTGGATGGACCTTTTGTTCATTATCCAGCTCCAGCACGCTTTTCGGGCAGAAATGCACGCATATGCCGCAGCCTTTGCACCATTCCCGCTCTATGCGGTGTTCTTTGAGTTTTGGTTTGCCCATGAATCAGATCTGTATTTTTTTATGGATTCAAGTTTGACAGTCTCGTAAAAAGGTAATTTTTAGATGGCAAAGAAAAAAGTTCAAGATCGCGGCGCGCAAATTCCGAGGAATGCAGCGTACTGACTCGTACGTGAAATTCCGAGGGATGCAGCGCAACAAAGATATTGGACTTTTTGCGAAGCCATCAATGCTGGGCGGCCAGCGCGTCGGTCGGCAGCAGCAGGCTGAAGGTTGAGCCTTCGCCCTCCCTGCTTTCAAACTCGATTCGTCCCCCGTGCGCCTCCATGATTTTTTTGGTGATTGCAAGTCCCAGCCCCGTACTGGTCTCACCAGCGGTGGGGCGGACACTCAGCCGATGGAATTCACTGAACAGCATATTTTGCTCCTCTCGCGGGATGCCCGGCCCCTGATCCTGAACGCTGAATACAGCGTGGTTGTTGGTCTGGTATAAATCAATGTATACGCGGGTGCCGGTGGGCGAGAATTTCACGGCATTGCTGATCAGATTGTCAATGGCCTGGCTGATCCGATGGGGATCAAAAGAAATGTTCTCGATTTCATTTAATTGGGGGGTCATCTGAATATGTTTCTGATCTGCCTGCACCGCATGGAGCCGGATGCGCTCCATGGCCAGATCCTTTAAAGATCCGGGCTGGTGCACAATGTCCAATCGGCCGCTTTCAATCCGGGAGATATCCAGGAGGTCATTGATCATGGCCAGCATGTTTCGGCTGGTGGAGTGGATTATGGATAAAAACTCGTTTTGTTCCTCGTTTAAATTGCCGGCATTTTTGATCAGCAGCTCGGAAAAGCCCCGGATGGATATGAGCGGGTTCCTTAAATCATGGGCCACAATACCGATGAATTTGTTTTTGATCTGATTGATTTCCGCCAGTTCCTCCTGGTTTTTGCGAAGGGTTTTCTCCAGGTTGATGATGCGCTGGCCTACTTTGAGCCGGGCGTTTAACTCCAGGAGGTTGATCGGTTTTTCCAGATACTCATCCACCCCCGCGTCAAAGCTTTCCAAAAGATCCGCCTGTTCCATGCCGGTGGTTAAAAGCACAATGAATACATAGGGCTGATCTTCTTTTTCCCGCAGCCGCCGGCAGACTTCAATGCCGTTTAAAACCGGCAGCTCCCAGTCAAGCAGGGCGATCTGGATATTCTGGCGGACAATGGTATTTAAGGCATCTTTGCCGTCCGCCACCTCGGTCATACGATGCCCCTTTTTTTGGAAGAAATGGCTCAACATGTCGCGGATTTTTGGATCCGCGTCCGCAACAAGAATATTCATATGGGAAGCTTCCGGAAATCCATGAATTCAACAAACCGAGTCATGAGCGGGCCGCTCCACCGTCTGCCTGCCGGGGCAGCCGCCGCTCCAGTTCTTTGAGCGAAATCAGGCCCCGCAGCACTTTTTTAAGCCCGTCATAGGCCATATTCTCATAATTATATTCCCTGGCCTTTTGGTGCATTTCCGATTTGGCCGCACGGGCGGTGGCCAGTTCATTTAATGCGGAAGTGACTGAAAGAAACTCATAGATGCCAATGGAGCCTTGAACTCCGGTATGCCGGCAATAGACGCATCCGGATTCCTTCCAGGCCGGGACTTCGGCGTTTTTGTCGGCAATAAATATCTCCTGAACCGAATCTTCAGGCAGCAGGTATTTTTCCTTGCAGTGATCGCAGAGTCTGGCTGCCGGCTGCTTTGCCATAACCCCTGTCACCAGGCTGCCAAGGCCCAATTCCATTGCCCGGGATAATGCCTGAAAAGTGTCATCCGCCGGCATGCCGGCAATAACAAACTGCTCGGATGTGTCAAGCCCCACCAGCAGGTCCATGAGCTCCGGATCATCCATATTCTGTATGTATATCATCCTGGGATGCTGATTCAGGCAGGATTCGAGAAGCGCCCGGCGCGTTCCCCCGGCTTCCGGGTTGACCTGATATTGCTCCACGCCTTTCATCAGATACCGGATATCATCTTCAATGCTTAAATACTTGCCTTTGCCCGAGGCAAATTTTGAGAGCATGGCATAGGCAATAGGGGCGGCATCAGCAGGCTTTGGGCTCGCAATCAGGAAAATACCGCCCGCCTTATCCAGCTGCCGGGCGATAAACTGCTGAAGCTTTTTGGACATATACAGATCCGGCAGATCCGGAAGCCGGGAAAGGGGCGTACGATCCATGAGTTTCAGGAAATACTTTTCCCCGGTGTCCGTGGGCAGGCTTAAAAATCGGATATCGTATTTTTTGCCGGGTGTGGGGAAAAGGATGCGGCTGTATTGCGGCTCCGCTGATTCTTTGTCCGCTAATTTGGCCAGTTTTTTTAAATTGGCGGCAAGGCTTCGGTATACCGGCGGATCAATCAGAAATTTTTCTTTAAAGCCCTGGTCCTGCACAAAATAGACCCGGGCGCCATCAGTTCCCGGTTCAATCAGTATTTCGCTGGCCCCCTCCGTAATACCCACCAGGATAATGGCCACGTGCAGTTGGTTGATGGATTCCTCACCGGCGAATTTTTTGAGTTCTGAAAGGCTAACCCGCTGGGATGCGGCCAGTGCCCGGGCGGCGGAAATTTTGTTTAAAAAATCCTGGAGAAAGGCATTGGTCTGATATTCCTGCTCAATGGCCCATTCAATATCCTGGGGCAGGGCGAAAACCAGATTCACCGGCCCGCCGATGCGGCGCTCAATCTCCCTTGCCACTTTTTTGCTCTGCGGGGTGGCAGTGGCCACAGTGATGGTCTCCCCCATTTGATAAACCGGAATGGCGTAATATTCCCGGGCGAACCATTCCGGAAGCCGCCGGACCACATTAGGCTGGAACAGGGTTTTTTCAAGGTCCACGTGGGCAATACCGATGGAGTTGCACCACAGCTGACATAGTTCCTGTTTGGAGCCGTAGCCGGTCTGGATAAGGGTCATCAGGACATCTAAGGCGTTGCCGTCAAATTCGGTCAAAAGATCCTGGAGGAAATCCTCCGGCAGAATTCCCTTGGTCTTAAGGCGTCCGAGGAATTCGGGGTTTTTAATTTTGGGCCGTTCCGGGGTGCGGGCAGAGACCATGGGGTCAGTCATGTTTTCTCTGTTTCCTCTTGAGGTTCTCAATCATGAGCTCGGTAATGGTCTGCTGGGAGATGTTTTTGTCCTGGCGCTCGTCCGGATGCTGATGATTGATATCCTCACTAATTTCTTTGCGCATTTTTTTGAGATCGTATTTTTCCATCACCTGTATCATAAAAATCCTCCGGACGAATGACTATTGCATGGCTTCTCGATAAGCCCGCCAGATCTTTCGGATCACATCTTTAATCTCATCAATGGGCAGGTCTTTTCGTACAAATCCGGCCGCGCCCAGCTGCATGCAGTCTTCAATGGTGTCCTTGTCCGCAAGGGAGGTGATCATAACGACAAAGGCATTGGGATGTCTTTCCCGGATTTCAGCCAGCGCTTTTTTTCCGGATTTGACCGGCATGTTGATATCAAGCAGCAGCATGTGGGGCTTTAACTGGAAATACTGGGTGACGGCATCCTTGCCGTTCTGCGCCTCGCCCACGACCTCGCAGTTCATGGATTCCATGACGGATTTTAAGAGGCGGCGGACATGCTCCTCGTCTTCGACAATCAGAACGCGCGGCTTTTTTTTGGGTGGCATAACAAAATCGTTCCTTGCTGCCGGGGCTCGTGTAATACGGAGAACCTAATAAATACAGAATCTTGTCCCGCGGGCAAAACCGCCGGGACAAAGAAAAGTCATGAGAATAATTATAAAAAATTTATAGCAGCGTAAAGAAAAAAATGCAATATCAGATGAGAGAAAAGCGCCTCAAGCCGCAATCCCCTTGGCCATCAGCTCGCCCACCATCTTACTGAACCGGGCGGGGTTTTCGACTTTCCCGCCTTCGCTCACCACCGCCAGATCCAGCAGCAGCCGGCTGTAATCCTTCAGGGTTTCGTCATCCGCATTCTTCTCATGCAGGTTCTGGATTTTTTCAAGCAGTGGATGATTGGGGTTTAACTCAAGAATCCGCTTGGTCTTGGGCACGGACTGGCCGGAGGCTTTAAGCAGTTTTTCCATATAGGCGCTCAAGTCATAAGTGTCCCCGGACAGGCAGGCCACGGATTCCTTTAAATGCGAGGAAGGCTTGACATCCTTGACTTCATCTTCCAGGTAGGATTTGATTTTTTCAAAAAGCCCTTCATACTTGGTTTTGGTCTCCTCATCCACCTGATCAAGCCCCAGATCCCCTTTTTCCGCGCTTTTGAGCTGTTTGCCGTCATACTCGGGCATGGCCTGGAGCACAAACTCATCCACCGGATCGGTCATCAAAAGCACTTCATAGTCTTTCTCCTTTAATGCTTCCAGATGGGGGCTGTTTAAGAGGGTGGTGAGGTCGTCGCCGGTGAGGTAATAGATGAATTCCTGATCCGGTTTCATGTTTGCCACATAATCTTTTAAGGCGACCCATTTGCCCTCTGACTTCGAGGTTTTAAACCGGGCCAGTTCAATGATTTTATCCCGGTTTTCAAAATCCGTATGAATGCCTTCTTTAAGCACCACGCCGAATTCATTATAGAACTTCTCATACTCTTCGGCCTCCATATGGGCCAGTTTGTCCAGGATCTTTTTGGTTAAGTTCTTTCGGATATTTCGGACCAGGGCGTCCTGCTGGAGGATTTCCCGGCTGATATTTAAATTAAGATCCGGCGCATCCACCACGCCTTTAATGAACCGCAGGTACTCGGGCAGGATTTCTTTGCAGTCATCCATGATAAATACCCGGCGGCAATAAAGCTGAACTCCGTGCTGCCGGTCCGGAGAAAAAAGGTCAAACGGGGCCTGGGATGGAATGAAAAGCAGCGCGCTGTATTCCGTCACCCCCTCCATCTTGAGATGCAGGTGCGTAAGGGGCGGATTCCAATCATGGCTGATATGGGAGTAGAAATCCTTGTATTCCTCCTCTGAGATCTCCTTTTTATCCCTTGCCCAAATAGCCTTCATGGAGTTCAGGGTTTCTTCCACGACTTCCGTTTTCTTTTCCCCTTCAATCGGTTTGCCGTCCTTATCGAGCACCTGCTGATCTTTGGATTCGGAATCCTCTTCCGAGACCTCGCGCTCCACATCCATGACAATGGGGTAGCGGACAAAATCAGAATGCCGCTTCACCGTTTGACGGATCGTCCATTCCTGGGTGAAATCCGGCTCATCCGCATCCAGGCCCTTCAGCTTTAGGATCACATCCGTGCCCCGGGTCGGCTTATCAGCCGCTTCGATGGTAAATGCGCCGTCCCCTGAAGATTCCCACTTGACCCCGGACTCGGAATCCACGGACCGGCTGATCACGGTGACCGTGTCGGCCACGATAAATGAGCTGTAAAAGCCCACGCCGAACTGCCCGATCAGTTCCGGGGCCAGGGTTTCTTCTTTTTTGGATTTTTCAAGGGCCTCCAAAAATGCCGCTGTGCCGCTTCGGGCGATGGTGCCCAGGTTCTCAACCATTTCATCATAGGTCATGCCGATCCCGTTATCTGAGACGGTCAGGGTCTTGTTTTCCTTGTCCGGGATGATTTTAATTTTAAATTGGCTGTCATCGCCCAGAATGTCAGGGTCGGTCTGGGAACGGAAGCTTAACCGGTCAAGGGCATCCGAGGCATTTGAGATCAATTCCCGCAGGAAAATTTCCTTGGTGGAATACAGGGAATTGATCACCAGATTCATAAACTGCTTGACTTCTGTTTTAAATTCATAGGTTTCTTTGTTGTGTGTCATATGTCGCTCCTCTTATATCTGATGAGTTATTCAAACGCGTTTTAATAAAGGCGGGATATTATTTTTAAAAACTTGGGATTGATTTGGGATTTGTCAACCCCCTTTTACGCTGATCGCTGTGCTTTTAATTTGAATCGATCAGTGATAAGTACTTTAAGAATGATACAGCTGTTTGCCAATTTGTCATCCGAGCAGGCCAATATCTGCCGTCTGGTGCTCTCTTCTGCCGGTATTGCCCACCGCGTCCGAAAAGATCCATACGGATGGGCAGTCTGGGTGAAAGCCGAGTCGTATGAGGCCGCCCATCAGGCCATGCGGGATTATTTTTACGAAAATCGCCAGCCCGACGCGCACGACCCGCCGGAAAGCCGGCCGAGGTATGACAACCGGTTTGTTGAGGCCCTGTTTGCCGCGGTTTTTTTAATGGTATGGCACCTTGCCTTTGATGTCGTCGATGCCCACAAAATGGTGATTCAAAAATTCGGGGCAAGTGCGGCCAATATATTGGACGGAGAGATCTACCGGGCGGTCACGGCCTTGATGATCCATTCGGATGCCGCGCATCTGGCCGGCAACATGGTGGGGATCGTGGTATTCGGCACCGCCGTGGCCGCAGAAACCGGCTGGGGGCTCGGGTGGCTGATGATTCTTGTCTCCGGGATTTCCGGGAACTTTTTAAACGCCATGCTCTATGAATCCGGGCACCTTTCGGTGGGCGCATCCACATCGGTATTCGGCGCGCTTGGTATTCTTGCCGGATACCAGGGAATACGAAGGTTTAGGGCCAGGCGAAATCGGCTTGCCGGGCTGGTGCCGCTTGCATGCGGGCTGGCGCTTTTGGGGTTTGTGGGTTCCGGGGAAAACGTGGATATTATGGCCCATCTGATGGGGTTTACGACCGGCATCGCAATGGGGGCCGGCTATGTGCTTTTGTTCCGGATGCCGCCCAATAAGTATGTTCAGGCTGTCTCCCTGGGGCTGGTGCTGGCGATTATTTTTCTGGCCTGGGCTGTGGGGGCTGGTGCATAAGCCAAAAGGAGTATGAATGAAACCGCTTGCAAACCTTTTGTTTGAAGCCAAAATGTTAAAAGATATCCCGCGCGCGGGGTTTGCCTTTCTGGGCGCCGGCAATGAGTCGGTGGCCGCCCATTCCTTTGCTACCGCCTTTATCGCCTATGTTTTATCCCGCATGGTGCCGGAAGTTGATGCCCACCGCCTGATATCCATGTGCCTGGTTCATGATCTGCCGGAAGCCCGGATCGGGGATCAGAACTACGTAAACAAACAGTATATAAGGCCGGATGAAACCCGGGCGGTGGCGGACTGTACCCGGCATTTGCCGTTTGCAGAGGATTTGTCCGGATTGATTGATGAATTCAACGAGCAGATTACCCCGGAGGCAGAACTGGCCCATGATGCGGACCAGCTGGCCTTTATCCTGGATCTCAAGGCGGTAAAGGATATCGGGGGCAGAACGCCGGATAAATGGCTTCCGGTGGTCAAGGATCGGCTGAAAACCGATTTCGGCAGAAAGCTGGCCGAAGAAATTCTGCAGACCGAATGGGATGCCTGGTGGCGGGACAACTATTACGAATAGCGGTTTTTATAAATCTTATGGCCTTATGGTAACGTCCTGTTGGTAAAGTCCTTGATAATTATTTATTTTTCGTGTTATTATTATTGTTTATAAAAAAATCAGGCAGAGGTTGGGATTTTTCTGGAGCTGTCTGAGCAATGGATGATGGATAAGAACCATGCAGCTTGATTTGCAAGAATTTGCGGAATGCCTTGATATGCCTCCAACCACAGTGGAGCGGTGGATTCGTCAGGGCCGTATTCCGGTCCGGAAAAGAGGCAATGACTGTGAATTCAGCCAGCCTCTGATCGAGAAATGGGCGGAATCCAATCACCTGAAGTTTGTTCCGCCGGGTGAGAACAGGCGTCCGGAGGCAGAAGAAACAAATGAGGCGATCGATGATTTGTCTTCGGTTATGCGCCAGGGCGGGGTGTTCTATGATATCCCAGGCGAAAATGTGTCCGAGGTGCTCTGGTCGGCAGTGGAGAATGTGCCGTATTTTGAGACGCCCGAGCGGAAAAAGGCCCTGTATGAGAGTCTGAATGCAAGGGAAGAAATGATGTCAACCGGCATCGGCAAAGGGGTCGCCATCCCCCACCCGCGAACGCCCATGACTGAAAGCAATATTCCGGCATTTATCACCACCTGTTTTCTGAAAACCTCCATCGACTATCAGGCTATTGACAAGAAACCGGTTTTTGTCCTGTTTCTGCTCGTCAGCCCATCCGCCAAACGCCATCTTCACTTGCTGGCCCAACTCTCCTTTTGCCTCCGGGATGAAGCGTTTTTAAAATTTTTAGGGAAATACCCGACCCCGGAGGAGCTCTATGCCAGTATCGCCGACTTTTCCGAGCGTATCGAATCTTCAGCCTGAGACAGACGATACGCCGTATAATTGAATATACGCGGTAATAAAACATTGGCCCGATTTTCAGTCCTAAAACTCTTGCGTTATCCTTCCCGCTGGATTCTTTTCCGGCTTGATGACCGGCTGCTTTTGATCATCATCGGTGCACTGGTGGGCATTTGCAGCGGTCTGGCGGCGGTGGCCATGTACCAGGGGCTGCAAACCATGTTTGAATGGATGCGGCATTACCGGCATTTCTGGTGGGCATTTCTTTTGCCGGGCGCTGGTGCCGCCATCGCCGCAATCTTTTTAGAAAAGGTATTAAAGGAAGGTGCGGGGCACGGGGTTCCGGAAGTGGTCTATAGTGTCAGCCGCTATGGCGGGCTCATGCGGCTGCGATCAAGCTTTTCCCGCCTCATATCCGGATGCCTGACCATTGGCAGCGGCGGCTCGGCCGGACCCGAAGCGCCGGTGGTTATGAGCGGTGCGGCCATCGGCTCAAATATCGCCCAGTATTTTTCCCTAAATGACCGCCAGCGCGTGGCCATTGTGGGCTGCGGTTCCGCAGGCGCCCTGGCCGCGATTTTTAACGCCCCGATCGCCGGGCTGGTGTTTACCATAGAGGTGATTGTGGGTGAATGGTCGGCGGTCAATATCGTGCCCATCGCCATTGCCTCGGTGGCCGGGGCGGAGGTCTGCCGGCTGATCCAGGGAAACCAGATCGCTTTTACCAGTATGGATTTCCATGTGGATTTGATTGACACCCTGGCCTGCGTGGGGCTGGCGGTTTTTACCGCCGCCGCCTCCGTGCTGCTCACCCGGGCGCTGCGCCATTCCAGCGGAATTTCCCAAAAGCTTTCCCAAAAAGTATCCATGCCTTTCTGGATGCGTCCCTTCCTCGGCGGATGCATGGTGGGTCTGATCGGCCTGATGCTGCCGGAAGTCTTGGGCGAGGGCTATCACACCATTCAGGAGATGGTAAAAGGCGTGTTCAGCCAGGGTCTGTTGCTTGTAACAGTCCTCATGATGGCCAAGATTCTGGCTACGGCATTAACCCTTGGCTGGGGCGGCTCCGGCGGTATCTTCGCCCCGTGTCTGGTGATCGGGAGTTTTACCGGTCTTGTCTACCATCGGTTTATTGATTTTCTGGGTCCTGGCGTGGGGTGGGTGGATGAGGGGTGTTTTGCGCTTTTGGGCATGGCCGGCCTTGTGAGCGGGATCCTGCAGGCGCCGTTAACCGGCATCTTTTTGATCGTCGAGGTGACCGGCGGGTACGGGGTGATTCTGCCATTGATTTTGGTGTCCGCGGTCTCCGCCACCGTGACCCATGCGTTTGAGCCGGCCTCCTTTTATTTGAAAGAACTGGTGGAAAAAGGGCATTACCTGCGCCCGCGGACCGATGAGCGGGTGCTTGCGGATCTCACGGTGCGCGAGCTGGTTGAAAAAGACTGCATTGCGGTTTATAAAAATATGAAACTGGGGGATTTTGCCAAAATCGTCAAAAAATCCCATCGCAATTTTTTTCCGGTGGAGGATGAAAATACCGGGGATTTTGTCGGGATGATCCATCTGGATGACATTCGGGAATATCTGTTTGATCCGCTTTTATATGAAACCGTATTTCTGGAGCAGATCATGGATACGAATGTCGAAACCGTGGATCTGGATGATGATTTAACCGATGTGCTGGAGCGCATGGACAGCAATAATCTCTTCAGCATGCCCGTGGTGGTAAACAACCGGTTTATCGGCATGATCTCAAAAGCCACGCTTTTGGATAAATACCGCAGTGAACTGATGGTACAGTCTTATTACTAATACCCAATACCCAATTGCTAAAAAGCAGGGAGAAGGTCGTCATGGACTTACAGCTTTTGCATATTTTCAGAAACACCCCGCTCGGAAGGGAGCTTTTGCTGCAAACCGGCTATTTCTGTAAGAAACTGGGCGTTCTGCCGGTCATGTATGTGCCTAACCATTTGAAGTTTTTAATGTATTTTGAAAACGATGTGGTTCAGGTGGATCTTGACGGCTCCTACCTTCGGGCCCCTGAAACAGCCAGGGATCATGCGGCTGAAATTCTCCGGCAGCAGGGGCTGTCCGAGCCCAAGTTCCTGGAGCCGAAGAATTTTACCGCCTCAACCCTGCCGGACCTGCCGGTAAACTTTGATTTCATGTGCTGTCCGCGAACCATCAGTGATTTGTCTTCAAAAATCGGCCTGGGCTATATCGGTCCCCGGGTCCGCCGGATTATTCATTCGGCCCGTTTTCCCGTGTTAATCGGCTGTTCAGTGTATCAACCGTGGGAGAGTATCTGCGTGTTTTTCGGCGGTTCAGCCAATGCCGTCAAGGCGCTTCGGGTCGGATTTCGACTGGCCCGACTGACGGGGTTTCCGCTGGATGTATTTACCCAGGAAGACAAGCGGGATCGAAGCTACTATGAAGGCGTGATTGAGAAGGAAAACCTGGGGCCGGAGATGGACAAGTATGTCCGGGAGTGGCGGATTTGGGATTCAGGCAATTTTATCGACAACCTCTATGACGTCCCCTATAACGCCCTGGTCATTGCCGGGGCATACGGCCACGGGGCTATCAAGGAGGTGCTGTTTGGATCAACCCTGGAGAGGATACAAACCCATCTGCCGAACACCCTTATGATTGTCGGGCCCAACTACCGGGCGGCCATGGCAGGTTGATCGGCTATAGGCTCACGTGTTCAAGCGCAATATTCTGCTTGATCACGGCGCGGGCGGTTTTTTCAAACTGGGGGGTAATATCTGAGACAAAGAACCGGTTATTTCCGGTTTTGGAAAGCGTCTGGTCGATCTCCGGACGCTCGTCTAAAAAACTTCGGATTTCGCGGGCGAGCGCCATGGAAGAGTCGATGATGGCCACTTTTTTACCGATTTTGTGGGCGATAATCGACTTTAACAGCGGATAGTGGGTGCAGCCGAGAATCAGGGTGTCAATCTGGCGGACCTTTAGCGGGTGGAGGTATTTCTTAACGATCATCCGGGTCTCCGGCTTTTTCAGCCAGCCCTCCTCGACCAGGGGCACCAAAAGCGGGCAGGGGCTGGAGTAAACCCGGGCGTCCGGCGCTTTTTCATGGATTTTTCGTTCATAGATCCCGCTTGAAATGGTGGCGCGGGTGCCGATCACGCCAATGGCCTTTTTTTTCGACATCTCCAGGGACTGGTTAACCGCCGGGGTGATCACCTCGTAGATGGGCAGATCGAATTGGGCGTTAACCGTTTCTGTGGCCACACTGGAGGCGGTGTTGCAGGCCATCACCACCAGGTTGGCTCCTTGATCCAAAAGAAATCGGGTGTTTTGCAGGGAATAGTCGACAACCGTGCGGCTGCTTTTGTTGCCATACGGGGTCCGGGCCGTGTCGCCGAAATAGACGATGTCATAGCCCGGCAGCTGGTCCATCACCGCGCGCACCACCGTAAGCCCGCCAATGCCTGAGTCAAAAATTCCGATCATCTAAGCCGCACCGGTTTTCTGTTTGTCTTCATCTTTGGTAGGAGCGCCCTCGGTTTTGTCCAGTTTTTCAAGCTGCTTTCTGATGCAAACCTTTAGAGGCGCGATGGGCACATCCGGGTTTATCCCCGGGCACATGCCGGCCATGATCTGCCAGTTGTAGGGATCCGCGAGAACACTTTCGATAAACGGCCAGGCCTTGCACATCCGGGGTTTCACCGGATGGATGGTGCAGAGCCGGTCCCAGAAGACGCAGTAGCCGTCATCTTTTTGGGCCAGGTAAAGATGCTTGCCCGCGCGCTGGCAGTAGGCGGTGATCAGATGCTCGCGGGAAATCTCAAGGTAATCGGCGATATTTTGGATATCCCGGCCGGTAAGCCGGGTGCCGCCAAAGCCGATGCAGCAGTCCCCGCACTGCCGGCATTGGAAAAACTCTTCCGGACAATTCGGATCAAACCGCACGGCGGCCCTCCAGCGCTTTTTTCAGCGTGACCTGGTCCACATACTTGAGCTCCCCGCCCATGGGGACGCCCGAGGCAATGCGGGTGACTTTGACCGGGTGGCGGGATAACTGCTCGTGGATATAGGCGGCCGTACTTTCGCCTTCCACATTGGTGCCGGTGGCGATGATCACCTCTTTGACCGATCCCCGGGAAACCCGCTCGATTAACTCCCGGATGCGGATATCCCCCGGGCCGATGCCGTCCATAGGGGATAAAAGGCCCTGCAGAATATGGTAATGGCCTTTGTAGGAGGCGGTTTTTTCAATCGCCACCATGTCCACGGGATGCTCCACCACGCAGATCAATTGTTCGTCCCGGGCGGGATCGCTGCAAATGCGGCAGAGTTCCTCATCGCTTAAGGCAAAGCACCGGCGGCAGAGCCGGACCTTTTCCTTTAATTCCGTGAGGCTTTCCGCGAGTTCGACCACCTGGTTTTTGGGCGCCTGAAGCAGATACATGGCCAGGCGCTCAGCCGATTTTTCGCCGATGCCGGGGAGCTTTGACAGGTTGCGGATCAGCCGGGTAATGGATGCCGGGTACTGGATCATGAATTATTACATCATGCCCGGAATATTCATGCCCCCGGTGAGCTTATTCATCTCCTCGGAAACCATCTGCTGGGACTGGGCCAGGGCGTCGTTTATAGCGGCCACGATCAGGTCCTGCAGCATCTCCACATCCTCCGGATCAACCACCTCTTTTTCAATTGAGACAGAGACGATCTGCTGCCGGCCGTTGGCCACAGCTTTTACCATGCCGCCGCCGGCTGAGGCCTCGATGGTCTTGTCCGCCATCTCCTCCTGGAGCTTTTCCATTTTATTCTGAAGCTGCTGCGCCTGCTTCATCATTTTTCCCATGTTTTTCATGATTTAAAATTCCTCCTATAGAATCTTTACGTCTATGATCTGGCCCTGAAACAGTTTCATGGCGGTCTCGACCATCGGGTGGTTGAGCGCCTCCTGTTTTAATTGCTGAGCCTCTTGTTTATTGGTCTTTTCGTATGATCCGGCCGCCTCCTGCTGGCTGACGATGGAGACGGCAATGGTTTTATTAAAATGCCGGCTGCAGATTTTTTCAAGTATCTGTCGGTTTTTATCCCGGGTGACCCAGTTCATGTGGAACTGGTTCGGCGGCATTTCAACCTCGATCTGTTCCTCGCCGATGGATTTCAGCCGGCTTTCCGTAAGGCAGGCGGCAAGGGACGGCTGATTTTCCGACAGGGCCTCAAGGATGCACCGCCAATGCTCATCCGGGGTTTCCGGGGGTGGCTCAGGCGACGGGGCGGGTCCGGGTTCTGTCTGGGTCTGACCGGTCGCTGTTTCGCTTTCAGAAATCCCATACGCAGCCGGATCAGCCGGCGGTTCAACCGAAGCAATCGACTCAGCCGGACTGCCTGACCGATCCGCTGTCTGGCCGGGCGGCGGCGCTTCAGCCTCATGCCCCCGGCTTTCTGATGGAGGCTCAGGCCTCTGTTCTGTCTGGGCCGGGTTCGGCGAAGCTTTTGACGAAATGTCTGCTGCAGCGCCGTTTTTATGGAACTCCTGTCTTAAAAGGTCAAGCTTTTCAATCAACGTGTCAAAGGAAAGCGCGGGCTTTATCTGCAGAATCCGCAGAAACGCCATTTCAAGCGCCAGTTTCGGCTGGGTGGAATATTTGACCGCGGTTTCCTCCTTAAACAGCACATCCAGGATCTGGTTTAGATAGGTGGCGGGGATATCGGCCACCTGGGCCTCAATGGCCTCGCGTTCATGCTTTGGGATATCCGCCAGGGTCTCTGCGCCGCCGCCCATTTTAACCACCAGCAGGTTTCGGAAATGGGCGATGATTTCGGTGAAGAGTTTCATCATATGCTGACCGCGGCGATAGCCGCTGTCAATTAATTCAAGCACGGTGCCGGCATCTCCCTTAAGCACCGCCCCGGAAACGGCAAACAGATCCCGCCGGTCAATTCCGCCCAAAACATCCAGAATGGCCTGGGTATCAATATCCTCAAGCGCACAGGCCATAATATGATCCAAGAGGCTGAGTGCATCGCGCACGCTGCCGTCTGCCTCCCGGGCCACCAGGGAGAGGCCTTCCTCATTGATATCAATCCCTTCCGCCTGGCAGAGGTTTGACATGTGGGCAATCAATGCATCAATCTCCACCCGCCGGAAGTCATGCCGCTGGCAGCGTGAGAGAATGGTGATGGGGATCTTGTTGGGCTCGGTGGTGGCAAAGAAAAACATCACATGGGCCGGGGGCTCCTCAAGGATTTTTAGCAGGGCGTTAAACGCCGCATCGCTTAGCATGTGGACTTCATCCACAATATAGATCTTATATGGGCTGTGGGCCGGCATGTAGCGGGCGTTTTCCCGCAGTTCCCGGATATGCTCCACCTTGTTGTTTGATGCCCCGTCGATTTCAAACACATCCGTGGCGTGGCTGTTCCGGATCTCGATGCAGGAGCGGCATTCGTCACAAGGTGTGACCGTGGGACCTTGTGCGCAGTTAACGCATTTGGCGAGAATACGCGCCACCGTGGTCTTTCCGGTGCCGCGCGGCCCGGCGAACAGAATGGCGTGGGCCAGCCGCCCGGATGCCACGGCGTTAGTCAGCGTCCGGGTGATATGTTCCTGCCGGACCACTTGGTCAAACCGCTGCGGGCGGTATTTTCGGGCCAGCACCTGGTATGCCATGCATTAATCCTTGATTGGGTTCTGATCCTGCCGGGCAGGATCACGGGCTTCCTTCCTTTTAAAACGTTGCTGAGGCAGAAAATGAGTTGGAGCGACGGCATGAAAAGGAAGGTGCATGAATTAAAAATGGCGGAGAGAGAGGGATTCGAACCCTCGGTACCCGTTAGGGTACACACGCTTTCCAGGCGTGCACCTTCAGCCGCTCGGTCATCTCTCCGCAACCTGCAAATAGAAAATGAAATGCTGTCCTGCATAGCAATTGTAAAATGCTATCTGGTACAAGATCCATCACTTACTGTCAACCTCTTTCTGCATATCAATTCAGGCGGAAGCCGGCTGTATCAGCCGGCATTTTTGTAAGCAATTACGGTTTAAAAAATTTTACACTTCCCCCTGATTCGATAGAATTTTTTTTAAACCATCCTTGGTTGGCTTCAACAGCGTATTTGACCTTCTGAGAAGAGGCAATTATTTCAAGGCTGTGCGGTTTCATTTGCCTTATGCCGGCAATATAGCCATCCGCATCAATAAAAGCGATGCTGAGGGCTATATTTGTGTTTTTCATCCAAAACTTGCGATGTGATGAGTTGTCATAAACAAATATCATGCCTTTATCATAGTCGAGATGATCGCGATACATAAGCCCCCGGCTGCGTTTATAGTAAGTATCTGCCACTTCACATATCAGCGAGATATTTTTCCCCTCTACATTTGTGAAGACTACCTTCCATTTTTCAAGATTCTGAATAGAGACATCCGAGACGGAAATTACGAACAGGGAGAACAGCAAAAAGGTAACATTTTTAAATTTCAGAAGTATATGGCGGAGAGGGTGGGATTCGAACCCACGGTCCCGGGAAACGGGACACCGGTTTT
>JBKHAE010000136.1:0-8020 GCA_046543065.1 Desulfobacterales bacterium
TTGAAAGGCGATAGACGTCCAGTTTTTCGCGTCCAAGGGTCATATTTTTTTCGATTTCGATCCCGATCCCGATAGCGATTTCGATTTGGATACAGAACAAATTAGCCCTGCGCAGAAATCAGCGCCGGTCAGCCATCCGGACTGCTCCCCAAAGGCCGGCTTCGCTTTTAACTATTTGATTTTTTGTTTGAATTCTATAAAGCAAATGCTCAGAATTTTCTTGACACACTTTTATCATTCTTGTATTGAATATCTTTTATTTTTGTAATCGGATTTACCACTTAGATAATTGGGAGTTTAATTTTAGTCAGGAGGTTATTATGAGAAGAATTGAAAAGGCGGCCGTAATCGGTTCCGGTATTATGGGCGGCGGAATTACCGCCCTGCTTGCCAGTGCCGGAATCCCCACTGTTCTTTTGGATATTGTTCCCTTCGATTTAAAAGATGAGGAAAAAAATGATCCAAAAGCCAGAAACCGAATCGTCCAGGGCGGCCTGGATGCGGCAGTAAAAGCCAAGCCGCCGTTGTTTATGGACAAGAAAAAAGACGTGGAACTTATCACCATTGGCAACTTAGAGGATGATCTGGACAAGATCAAGGATTGCGACTGGATCGTTGAAGTTGTCGTTGAAAAGCTGGAAATCAAGCAGGATCTGTTTAAAAAAGTCGATAATATCCGCAAGAAAGGGGCGGTTGTCAGTTCCAATACATCAGGCATTCCGCTGCAGCAGATGTCCAAGGATTTAAGCGAGGACATGCGCCAGCATTTTCTGGGCACCCACTTTTTCAACCCCGTCCGCTATATGCACCTGTTGGAGATCATCCCCGGGCCTGAGACCCTGCCCGAGGTTCTCAACTTCATGGCGGATTTTGGTGAAAAATTCCTGGGCAAAGGTATTGTCTGGGCCAAAGATACCCCCAATTTTATCGGCAACCGCATCGGTGTCCAGAATATCGGCAAAGCCATGCAGGCCATGCTGGAGCACGGGCTGGCCATTCCGGAAGTTGACGCGATTTTCGGTCCGCCCATGGGCCGGCCCAAAACCGCGGTATTTAAGACGTCTGATTTGGTCGGACTGGATACCATGAAGCATGTGGCGGATAACTGCTACAACATGTGCCCGGATGACGAAATGCGGGAAACCATGGCAATGCCTGATTTCGTTAAAACCATGGTTGAAGAGAAAAACCTGCTCGGCAACAAAACCAAGGCGGGCTTTTATACCAAGGAACTGACCCCGGAATGGAAGCAGATCCGCAAGGTCATCAATCCGCAGACCCTTGAATACGAAGAATACGGTAAAGCCGATTTCCCCTGTCTGCAGGAAGCCAAGAAAAAAGAGTCGCTTCCCGAAAAAATGCGGGCCATTGTCTACGGCGATGATAAGGCCGCTAAATATGCATGGGACGTGGTTTCAAACGGCCTGATTTACTCAGCCAACCGGATTCCCGAAATTTCCGATACGCTGGTTGATATCGATAATGCCATGAAGTGGGGCTATAATTGGGAACTCGGCCCCTTTGAAACCTGGGATGCCATCGGCGTCAAGGAGTCGGTTGAAAAAATGGAGGCCGACGGCCTGACCGTTCCCGGCAATGTCAAGGAAATGCTGAATTCCGGGGCTACCAGTTTCTATAAGCTGGATGGCGGCCAGCGGATGTTCTTTGATTTCGGGTCAAACAGCTACAAACCGGTCCCGATGAGTGATAAGCAGATCATCCTGGCCGATCTCAGGGCCAACAATAAGGTGGTCAAATCGGTCGCCTCCTGCTCGCTGATTGACCTGGGCGACGGGGTTTTTGACCTGGAATTCCATTCCAAGATGAATGCCATCAACAATGAGATGGTGGAATTCATGGCTGAAGCCGGCGAATATGTCAAAGAAAACGGTGTCGGCCTTGTCATCGGCAACCAGGCCTCCGGCATGCCCGCCCCCTTCTCAGCCGGCGGTGACCTCGCCTACATGCTGAGCTGTGCCAAGTCCGGCAATTTTGATGAAATTGATAAATTCATCCGGACCGTCCACACGGGTATTATGGGCACCAAGTATGCGCCGTTTCCGGTTGTGGCCGCTCCGTTCGGCCTGGCTTTGGGCGGCGGCTGCGAAGTCTGCCTGTCAGCCGATAAGATTGTCGCCAATGCGGATCTTTTCATGGGGCTTGTTGAAATCGGCGCCGGCCTGGTGCCGGGCGGCTGCGGCATGATTCATCTGTGGCGCAATTTTATCGAATCCAAGCCGGATATCGCCAATCTGACCGATATGTCCGGGTATTTCATCCAGGCCTTTATGTGTGTGGCCCAGGCAAAAGTCTCAAATTCGGCAGCGGATGCCCGCAACAAGGGTTACCTGCGGCCCACCGACCGGATCGTGTTCAATAAGGACAACCTGATCGGCGAGGCCAAAAAAGAGGTTTTGAAAATGGTGGATGACGGTTACGTGCCGCCGAGAAAGGTCAAACGACCGGTGTTCGGCCGTGAGGCCCACGGCATGATCTGGTCTGAGATGCTTAATATGAAGATCGGCGGCTACATTACCCCGCATATGGAAACCATTGCCAAAAAGGCCGCCTACTGCATGGCCGGCGGCGATGTGCCCCAGGGAACACTGGTCAGCGAAGATTATCTGATGGACCTGGAGCGCGAGGCCTTTGTGGAACTGTGGAAAACAGAAAACACGCAGAAGATGGCCGAGCATATGATGACGACCGGCAAACCCTTGATGCTGTAAACGAAAATCCAAAAACCGAAATTTTAGGAGGATATACAGATGACAGAAGCATATATCGTAACCTCACTGAGAACACCCGGCTGCCGACGAAAGAAAGGGGCGTTTGCCCAGACCCGGCCGGAAGATCTTGTGAAGACGGTCATTGATGCCGTGATGGAGCAAACTCCGAATGTCGAGAAAAAAGATGTTGAGGATATCCTGCTTGGCTGCGCATTTCCGGAAGCCGAGCAGGGTCTGAATATCGGGCGGGTTATTGCCCAGATGTGCAAGTTCCCGGATTCAACCTGCGGGGCCACGGTCAACCGGTTCTGCTCCTCCGGTCTTGAAGCCATTGCGCTTCAGGCCATGCGGATCAAATCCGGCTGGTGTGATATCGCCATCGGCGGCGGCATCGAATCCATGACCATCGTCCCCATGGGCGGCAACATGCCGCGTCCCCATCCGCAATGGGCCAAGGAAAACCCGGATGTCTACATCTCCATGGGCGCCACTGCGGAAAACGTGGCCAACCGTTACAACATCACCCGGGAGATGCAGGATGAATTCGGCTATCACTCCCAGATGAAAGCGGTAAATGCCAAGAAAAACGGCCTTTATAAGGAACTTGTACCCACCCCGGCCGTCAAGTTCGTGGAAAAAGAAGACGGCTCCTGGGAAGAAAAAACCTGGCTGCAGGATTTTGACGACGGGATCCGGGAAGCCACGACCATGGAGGGCATGGCCAAGTTGAAACCCGCATTTGCGGCCAACGGATCGGTCACCGCGGCCAACTCCTCGCAGACCACTGACGGCGCAGCCGCCACTTTGATCATGAGCGAAAAAGCGGTCAAGAAGTTTGATGTCAAGCCCATCGCCAAAATCAAATATTACACGGTGGCCGGTGTGCGGGCCGATGAAATGGGCGTTGGCCCGGCCTATGCTATTCCCAAGGTCCTTGACATGGCGGGTATGACGATCGATGATTTCGGCGTGATCGAAGTCAACGAGGCTTTTGCCTCCCAGGCGATCTACTGTCTGCAGCAGCTGGGTCTTTATGACAAGAGAGAGCAGTGGATGTCAGATAGTGACAAGCGTCGTATCAACATCAACGGCGGCGCCATTGCCCTGGGCCATCCCCTGGGCTGCACCGGCGCCAAACTCTGTGCCCAGGTGATGACGGAAATGCAGGAACGGGGCGCTAAGTACGGCATCGAGTCCATGTGTATCGGCGGCGGAATGGGCGCAGCCGCAATTTTTGAATTGTGTGACTAAGCACCTCCTCCTTTCCTTGTGTGTATATATAAAATAGGCTGCTCCGGGTATCCCGGGCAGCCTTTTTTTCGTCTTACTTCCAAAACTGGAAAAATTTTTTCCGGGGCGGATTTTTAAGCACCATCACAGGGATCTCTTTTTCCATCAGCCGGAAGGATTCCGAAAGGTTTCCCAATAGCGAGGTCACGTTGGCGGTATCGCCCTGGGCACCGAGCACGATGAGCCGGGCGTTATCGTCTATGGCCGCCTGGTAGATATTTTCCGCCTCGCTGGTCAGCTCATGGCCGGTCTCGATCCGGCAGGGCATATCTGCCGGCGAGAGCTCATAATCCTTGAGAAACTGTTCATAGGCCCTTTTGGCCTGCTGCTGGTAATGGCTGGCACTTCGTTCCGTGGTGGCCGGAAAATAGGCCCGGGTGGGGTCGCACACAAAATAGCAGTTCATCTCAACCCCCCAGGTCCGCGACATATCCAGAGTCCGCTCAAACGCCCGCACGGATTGGGGTGAAAAATCAATGGCGCAGAGAATCGGATCAATGCTTTTTTCTGCGTATTGGGGGACGAACAGGAGGTCGCTGGACGCCTCTGCCGCAATTTTGCGGCTGTATCGCGCCTCCCGGTTTTCCCCGAATTTCTGGCCGATAAGCGTCAGATCGATTTTATTTTCTTTGATATAATCGACGATTTCCCGGGACGCATCCTCATAGCCCACCTGGGTGGCGATATCCCATTGGCACTCTTCCTCAAAATGGCTGTCCACGGACTTGTGCATTTCCTCGCGAATGATCGAATTGAGCTCAGTCTCTATATCCGGGAAACTCCGATTGCCGCGGTCCGGCAGATCATAGGCCTGAATGGCATGAAAAAATGTGACCTTGGCGGCCGGCAGCATCCGGGCCATGAACGCGGCATAGGAAATCAGATGCGTGTCAATGGCGGTCAGATCCAGGCATACAAGTAGGTTGCGAACCGGCTCTAATTTGGGGTAATTGGCGTTAGTCGGCATATATGTACCCATATCAAGCGTTTTCCGGGTTTTCGGTTTCTCCGGAGGCGTCTTTGTCTTCCGCATTCCGGGCCTCTTTTTCATGGACTAGTCGATGGATCAACTCCTGATAGGATTCCCTTTCGACTGTCCTGGCCCGCAGCTGTTCCGCCTCATACTCGTTATTGAGGCCTTTCCAGAGGCTATACCCCATTATGAGCAATAATACGGCAAAAGGCAATCCCGTCGTGATGGAGGCGGTCTGCAGGGCGCTCAAGCCCCCCCCGAGCAAAAGCACGGCCGCCACCGCCCCTTCCATGGTCGCCCAGAAGACCCGCTGACCCACCGGCGAGCTGAGTTTTCCGCCCGAGGTAAAGGCATCCACCACCAGCGAGCCGGAATCCGAGGATGTGACGAAAAAGCTGATGACCAGCACAATAGCGGCAAAGTTGGTGATCTGGGAAAATGGAAATTGCTCTAACAGATAGTAAATCGCCACGGCCACATTTTCCTTGACCGGCCCGGCAATACTGCCCACATTTTTCATTTCAATATAAAGGGCCGATCCGCCGAATGCCGTGATCCATAGAAATGTCAGCAGCGACGGGATGATCAGCACGCTTAGTACGAATTCACGAACGGTACGGCCTTTGGAGATGCGTGCGATAAACATCCCCACAAACGGCGACCAGGAAATCCACCAGGCCCAGTAAAATACCGTCCAGCTGTTTTGCCAGTTGCTGTCCCTGTAGCTTTCCGTCCAGAAGCTGGTGTTGAAAAAATCCCCTAGATAAACCCCTAAATTCTGGACAAAAGAATCCAGAATCAGCACGCTCGGTCCCAGGAGCAGCAGAAAGACCAGCAGGATGGCGCCCAGATTGATGTTCATCTGGCTTAAGCGTTTCACTCCTTTGTCGATTCCGGAGACCACGGAGAGGGTGGCGGCAAAGGTGATCAATGCCACCAGCACCACCTGAATGCCGGTATTGTCCGGAATGCCGAACAAATGATTCAGCCCGGCATTGACCTGCTGGACGCCAAAGCCCAGGGAGGTTGCCAGGCCGAACAGGGTGGCCAGCACCGCCAGCACATCGATTACATCCCCCCAAATGCCATACACCTTATCGCCCAGCAGCGGGTAGAAAATGGACCGGATGGCCAGCGGCAGTTTGCGGTTAAACGCGAAAAAGGCCAGAGCCATGCCCACCAGGGCGTATATCCCCCAGGGATGCAGCCCCCAGTGCAGAAATGTGGTTTTCATGGCGATTTTTGCGGCATCAATTGCTGATCCGCCCCCATAGGGGGGCTCCATAAAGTGATAGATCGGCTCCGCCACGCTCCAGAAGAGAATCCCGATGCCCATGCCGGCGCTAAACAGCATGGAAAACCAGGAAAGCCTTGAAAAATCCGGCACCGCGTTTTTACCGCCCAGCCGGATGCTGCCCAGCCGGCTGAAGGCGATAAATATCATGACAAACAGGTAGAGGTTGACCGTGATGACGAAAAACCAGCTGAAGTTATTGGATATAAAGCTTTGCATGGCGGAAAACACGGCTTCCATCGGCTCGCCCACCAAAAGGGTGACCGCGATAAAAAGCGCGGCAAGAATGGCGGCGGGCCAGAAAACCGGCGGATGGATATCAAAATATCGGTGGCTGCGGACTGGTTGCGGGGTACTCCCGGAAGTCGTTGTTTTATCTGTCATGCCAATAATCCTGTCGTTTGAAGCGGCCAAGTCTCGATATTAAACGTTTGGGGTTAGCAGTGGTAATATAAAAAATTAGTTTAATACCTAAATCCATTCATGTAAAATCAAAAATTCAGGCAATTATCCGATGATCCGCAACCCTCGAATCCGGACGTATGCATTTACGGCAAAGCATCCAATCGCCTTGCCCTGTTTTTTGCAATCATTGTTTGACTCCGGCCAAATGCCCTTTATACTAATTTAAAAGGCGCAAGCTCAGGAACATCTTCATGTATGAACAGTTTAACACTTTACTGGAAGACATTTCAGATCCCATCTATCTGATGGATCCGGAGGGCGTCATTCAATATTTGAATGAATCCGCCCGGGGCGTTTTGGGCTTTGAATGCACGCCCAACTCGAAAACCTGCCGGTTGTCGGACTGTCACCCGAAGTGGGCCGAAGAGATGATCCGGGAAAAGGCCATTCCCTCAGCCATTGCCAACGGCCGGTGGCGGGGGGAAAGCGCGCTTCTCACCCGGGACGGTATGGTGCTTCCGGTCTTTCAGACGATTCATGTGCAGCGCACCTCTCTTGGGGGCATTGCGCACCTGTCCGCCGTTTTCAAGGCCGATACCGGCGACTATTTTGAAAAGGCGAGAAAACTGGATCGGCTGACCCAGCTTGAGACCCTGATTCGGCTGTCCAAGCATGTCATGGAGGAAACCCGCCGAAGTGCCGTGATTCAGCAGGTGGTTTCCGCAGCCTGCGCATTGACCAAAGGCAATGTCTGTATATTCTGTAAAATAACCCCCGCCGGCCGCGCAGTTATTGACAAGGCCTTTGACGGAAGTCCCGCCCGTGAGCTTTTCATGGCCGATATCCGGAAGCTCTTGGATGCCCCGAAATTTTTGGCGGATCTGGCCCGGAAAAAATCGCTGCGTCTGGTTTCAGCGGAATTTTCCTCTTATAACGAGAGATTTCCGAACCCATCGGGTGAAACTAAACAAGCCGGGCTCAAGCACCTGGTCTGCGCCCGCCTGGATGAGCCCGAAGGGGAGAGCGGCGGCATCATTCTGGTCGGCAATGCCGATAATGTGGCCTTTACGCCGGAAGATGAGGCCATGCTGATTCACATGGCTGCTTTTACGGAACTGGCCCTGCGGCATATCCATTCAAACAAGGTGGCCAGGCGGCGGTCCAGGGAAATGGAGCTGATTTTCACCAACCTCAAGGAAGCGGTGATGGTCTGCGATATCCATGGTTCCCCTATTATGGCCAACCCGGCCTGTGTCGCCTTCCTGGGCTTTGATCCGGTGGGCACCCCCTGCCGCAATATTGCCCGGCAGATGCGGCTGCAGCTGCCGG
>JBKHAE010000027.1:0-34540 GCA_046543065.1 Desulfobacterales bacterium
GAATGCTGCCGTCGCCGGCCACATCCACCCCCAGGTTGCCGGGTGCGCCCACCTGGGCGCCGATGGCCGCAGGCAGCCCAAAGCCCATAACGCCTAAACCGCCGGAGGTGATAAACCGGCCCGGTTCCTTAAAATGATAGTATTGGGCCGCCCACATCTGGTTCTGGCCCACCTCGGTGGTGATGATGGCATCCCCGTGCGTCAGTTCATAGAGCTTCTCAATCACATACTGCGGCTTGATGACATCCTCCTGTTTGTAGGCCAGCGGCGTGGTGCGCCGCCATTCATCGATCAGGGTGAGCCACTCCTGCCGGTCCTTTAACAGGTCCGAGTAGTCTTCTTTCTCGATCAGTTTGTTTAACTGTTTGAGCGAAATTTTACAGTCCCCCACCACCGGCACGGAAACCTGGACATTCTTCTGAATGGAGGTGGGGTCGATATCGATCTGCACGATCTTGGCGTTGTTGGCGAACTCGTCGGTTTTGCCGGTCACACGGTCATCAAACCGGACCCCCACGGAAATCAGCAGATCACATTCAGTGACCGCCATATTCGCCCGGTAGGTCCCGTGCATGCCGAGCATGCCGAGCCATAAGGGGTCCGTGCCCGGAAACCCGCCCAGCCCCATGAGCGTACTGGTCACCGGAATCTGCGCTTTTCTGGCAAATGCGGTCAGTTCTTCATGGGCCTTGGACAGCACCACGCCGCCGCCTGAGAAAATCGCCGGTTTTTTGGCCGTCCGGATCAGGCTGACCACTTTTTTGAGCTGCTTGATGTTCGGCTCATAGGTCGGATTATACGATCGCAGCCGCACCTCCCCGGGCGGAGAATAATTGGTGGTGGTATTGACCACATCCTTGGGCAGATCGATCAGCACCGGGCCGGGCCGGCCGGATCGGGCAATATGAAAGGCCTCTTTGACTGTACGGGCCAGGTTCTTTACATCGCTGACCAGATAATTATGCTTGGTGCAGGGCCGGGTGATGCCGACAATGTCGACTTCCTGAAACGCATCATTGCCGATCAGCTTGGTGGGCACCTGGCCGGTAAATATCACCATGGGAATGGAGTCCATATAGGCCGAGGCAATGCCGGTGACCGTGTTGGTCGCCCCCGGCCCGGAGGTCACCAGGGCAACGCCCACCTTGCCGCTGGCCCGGGCATAGCCGTCCGCCGCATGCACGGCTCCCTGTTCATGCCGCACCAAGTAGTGGCTGATTTCGGTTTTTTGCAGCGCGTCATAAATATCAATCACTGCCCCGCCGGGATAACCGAAAATGGTATCCACACCTTCCTCTTTTAGCATCTCCATCAGGATCTGCGCCCCTGTGAGCTTACTCATAGTCGCCTTCCTATTCTTGTCCCTGCAATTATGATTATATCCAAATTTTATGGCTAAAACCTAAAATCTGTATCCTAAATTCCTAAGATTTCATTATTGCGCCTTTATCCGCAGAGGAAACCATCCTGGCGTATCTGGCCATATAACCGCTGGTGATTTTGGGTGCCGGCGCCTGCCATTTTTCCAGGCGTTTTTCGATTTCCGCGGAATCGACCTTTAAGGTAATGGTTTTTGCCGGAATATCAATCGATATGGTATCCCCCTCATTCACCAGGGCAATCGGACCCTTCTGCATGGCTTCCGGGGATGCATGCCCGATGGCCGCTCCCCGGGTGCCGCCGGAGAATCGGCCGTCCGTGATAAGGGCCACATCCGCATCCATCTGCATGCCCGCAATGGCGGAGGTCGGGGTGAGCATCTCGCGCATTCCCGGGCCGCCCATGGGACCCTCGTAGCGGATAACCACCACATCGCCTTTATTGATTTTTCCGTCAAGAATCGCATCGGTTGCCGCTTCCTCTGAATCAAAAACCCGGGCCGGGCCTTCATGGCGCAGCATGCCTTCGACAACCGCGGACTGCTTTACCACACACCCGTTCGGCGCCAGATTGCCGAACAGGACAGCTAAGCCTCCTTCTTTGTGATAGGGGTTGTCAATCGGCCGGACCACATTTTGATCCAGCACCCGCGCGGATGCGAGGTTTTCCTTGACCGGGCGGCCGGTGACGGTCATGCACTCCGTGTGGATCAGGCCGGCTTCGTTTAAAACCTTCATAACCGCGGGAATCCCCCCGGC
The DNA here is from genome assembly GCA_046543065.1 of Desulfobacterales bacterium. Taxonomy (GTDB): domain Bacteria; phylum Desulfobacterota; class Desulfobacteria; order Desulfobacterales; family Desulfosalsimonadaceae; genus M55B175. The sequence goes on from JBKHAE010000027.1 coordinate 2,139, forward strand.
ATTGTTAAGGTCCTCGATATGGTGCGGACCGCCCGGACTCAGAGAGCACAAATGCGGCGTTCGGTTGCTCACGGTATTAATCCGGTCGAGATCTAACGGCCAGCCGATTTCATGGGCCAGCGCGGTCAGATGGAGCACGGTGTTTGTCGAGCATCCAAGCGCCATATCCACGGAAAGCGCATTCTCAAATGCCTTTTCCGTTAAAATTTGACTGGGCGTAATCTGCTTTTCAAACAGTTCCATCACCTTGATGCCGGCTGTTTTGGCAAGCCGGATCCGGGCCGACATCACCGCCGGGATGGTGCCGTTTCCGGGAAGCCCCAGGCCGATGGCCTCGGTTAAGCAGTTCATGGAATTGGCGGTAAACATGCCGGAGCAGGACCCGCACGTGGGGCAGGCCGCATCCTCAATGGCCGTGAGCTGAGACTCCTCCATTTTGCCCGAGCGCACCGCGCCCACCGCCTCGAATACGGAAATGAGATCCACTTTTTCGCCCGGCTTTTCCGGGTGGCGGCCGGCCAGCATCGGGCCGCCGCTGATCACAACTGTCGGCAGATCCAGCCGGGCGGCCGCAATCAGCATGCCGGGGACAATCTTATCGCAGTTGGGGATCATGACCATGGCGTCCAGGGCATGGCCCCGCGCCATAACTTCGATGGAGTCCGCGATTAGTTCGCGGCTGCCCAGGGAGTATTTCATGCCTTCGTGATTCATGGCGATGCCGTCGCAGACGCCGATGGTGCCGAATTCAATCGGGGTCCCGCCCGCCATTAAGATGCCGGTTTTCACCGCTTCGGTGATTTTGTCTAAGTTCACGTGGCCGGGCACAATGGAATTGACCGAGTTGGCCACCCCGACTAATGGACGCCTGATCTCCTCATCCGTATACCCCATGGCTTTAAACAGCGATCTGTGCGGCGCGCGTGCGAGTCCTTTTTTGGCATTGTCACTTTTCATCTGGATGCCCTCCATCAAAAAAAAACCGTTATCAGCAAGTGCTGATAACGGTTTTTAAGGTTAATTTCCTTTTTAATTCAAGTGATTATCAACACCTGCGGTCCTGGTCAGCGTAGCCTACGCCTACTGTGAGGCCAATAATAAGTATCAGGTTGTTGTTGATAATCAGCTTAAATCGTCGCATTCTGGTCACCTTTAAATATTTTTATCTCGTAACAGGATAAAATTTGCTTGTCAAGCTACTTTTTGGGATTTTGTCATAATTTATCCCGATACCACTCAATCGTCCGGGCCATAAATGCCGCCTGATGGTTTTCATCGCTCATGGGATGGTCCCCGTTATCAAGCCGTACCAGCTCCACGGGGCCGTTTGCCAGTTCATAGATTTCGCGGGCATTCTCATAGGGGACGATTGCATCCGCATCCCCGTGAAACAGCAACAGGTTTGAAAGCCCGGCAAGCCGGTCGGAAATATCAAAAAAAAGTTGTTCCCGGCTCAAAGATTCAAGAACAGGCTGCTGGGCGGCATCATTGATATAGGGGGCTCGGATGGCCTCGCTTCGAATCGGGGCGGCCACGGTGACGATCGCGCGGGGGTTGATTTCGGAGGCTGCGGCCAGAACTGCGGCTCCGCCCAGGCTGCTGCCGAAAAGGCCGATCCGTCCGTCCGTGATATCCATGTCCAGAAGGTTTATGATCGCGTCCATCAAATCCCGGCACCGCCCGGCAAATGTGGTGACTTTGGCAAACTCGCCTTCGCTTAACCCGCATCCCCGGTGATCAAACCGGAAATAGCCGATGCCGATTTCATTGCACTTATCCGCCAGGGCAATTTGTTTTGGGGAATCGCCATCGCTAATCAGCCCGTGGGCGCCCACCACAATCGGCGGCTTATGGATATCCGGCAGGTGCAGCGTGCCATGAATTTTTAAACCGTCAGACTCGAACCATACAGTTTCTGTCGTCATTATTTCCCCTTGATGTTATTTTTCAGAATAACCGGGATTGCATTTTTATCCAATTCTAATTACTTTAGCCTTTTTTGCAAAAGTGGTTTGTCAAATATAAATATACCGGCAAAATTTGCAAATTTTATTATTTTTCAAACCCTAAACTTTTTACCCTAAACCTTAAACCCTTTATTTATTTCTATGCGGATTAAAAAAGGACAGGAAATTGAACTGGAAATAACCGATCTGGCCTTCGGCGGCCGGGGGATTGCCAAGGTGGATGGGTATACCGTGTTTGTCGATCAGGCGGTGCCGCACGATCAGGTTATGGCCCGGGTTTTTAAGCGAAAGAAAAATTATGCCGAGGCCCGGGCGGTTTCTTTGATTGCCCCGTCGCCGGACCGGGTTGATCCGCCATGTCCCTATAGCCATTGGTGCGGCGGCTGCAAATGGCAGTTCCTGGACTATGACAAGCAGCTTGAATACAAGCAGCGGCATGTCTCGGAATCCCTGGCCCATATCGGCGGCATTAAAGGGGTTTGGGTGCATCCGACACGGCCCTCGGATCAGGTGTTTCATTACAGAAACAAAATGGAATTCTCCTGTGCGGACCGGCGGTGGCTGCTGCCGGAAGAACTGGGTGATCCCAGTATTGATATCGGTTTTGCCCTGGGTCTTCATGTGCCGGGAACCTTCCACAAGGTGCTCGATATTGATCGCTGTCTGCTGCAGCCGGATACCGGCAATCAAATTTTAAATGATGCCAAACGCTACATGAAAGCTTCAAGGCTTCCGGCCTACGGGCTAAAAACCCACAAGGGGTTCTGGCGGTTTTTGATGCTTCGGCATTCGGTGGCATATGATCAGTGGCTGGTCAATATTGTGACTTCTTCCGAATCGGTTCCGGACGTCAAGCCCCTTGCGGAAGAACTAATGGGCCGGTACCCGGAAGTGGTTTCCGTGGTAAACAATATCACTGCTAAAAAGTCCGGCGTGGCCACGGGTGATTATGAGGTCCCGCTGGCTGGGAAAAATTGCCTCAGGGAGTGCATCGGCCCCTATGAATTTGAGGTTTCGGCCAATTCGTTTTTCCAGACCAATACCCGGGGGGCGGAAATCCTCTATCAGGTGGTCAAGCAGTATGCGGATTTGTCCGGCAGTGAAACCGTACTTGATCTCTACAGCGGCACCGGCACCATCCCGATTTTTCTCTCGGATTCGGCAAAAGCCGTTACCGGCATTGAGATAGTGGAAAGTGCGGTGGCGGATGCGGAAAAGAACTGCCGTTATAATGATATCAATAACTGCGAATTCCTGGTGGGCGATATCAAAACCCGGCTCTCCGATATTACTGAAAGGCCGGATGTGATGATTATTGATCCGCCGCGGCCGGGTATGCACAAGGATGTGGGAAAAAACGTGCTGGAACTCCGGCCCTCCCGGATTGTCTATGTGTCCTGCAATCCGGCCACCCTGGCCAGGGATCTGTGGATGCTTTCCGACCGGTACCGGGTGGACGAAGTACAGCCCGTGGACATGTTTCCCCACACCTATCATATCGAGGCGGTGGCCAAACTGGAGAAGCGCTAAATTTGATGGACTCGTAAAAAGTCGATTCTGTGACGGTAAAGAAAAAAGTTCAAGATCGCAGCGCGCAAATCCCGAGGAATGCAGCGTACTTACTCGTACGTGAAATTCCGAGGGATGCAGCGCAACAAAGATATTGGACTTTTTGCGAAGCCGTCAAATTTGCAGCTGGAGGGATTTATATGGTCTATTCTGTTTTTTGAATAAAGAGCAAGCCCGAATGTCAAGGAGATTGAGAGGGGGCAATCCGGTCCCTGCCATTCGGGCTTGCGGGGGGAGAAAGGCTGTTTCAATTAAATTTGCAGGTATAGCTTATTCGCCGTACTCATATTCGTATTCATCCTCGTCATCCTCGTCATCCTCGTCATCCTCGTCATCGTCGCCTTCATCATATTCCTCGTCACCATATTCGGTGTCATAGCCTTGTTCCTGCTGTTCCTGGCCTTGCTCCTGCTGTTCCTGGCCTTGCTCCTGTTGTTCATAGCCCTGCCCCTGCTGGCCTTGCTCCTGCTGTTCATATCCCTGTCCCTGCTGGCCTTGCTCCTGTTGTTCATAGCCCTGCCCCTGCTGTTCCTGGCCATAATCCTGTGCCGCAACATTGGGGCCTCCGATGAGAAGGCAGGCCGCCCCGAGCAGGAGAAGAGATTTCCAGTTCAATGCTTTTTTGATAAAGTCTTTTGCCTTCATAAATCCTCCTTTTCAGTTGTTTTCAGGGGGTAACTTTTTACCCGATCGGTTTTCACTTTCGCTTTCGAGTCTCTTTATTGCATTTGGCATGCCAAAAGAATTTTCCAGGAAAATTTTTATATAAGACATTGATATTTCTTTTTTTTCGCCAGGGTTGCAGACGATTCAGAGTGGACTGTTCTTAAGTGTAAAATTGTCACATGTTTATTTCTGACATATCAACAAATGCACAGAGGGATTAAAAGCCAAAGGCTTAAATCGCCTCGCATGCCTTGTTCGGCAGTCATGCCGCCATCACCGCCCGGAGAGTCAGATTTCCGGGGGTTGGAAATATATTGCCGGGCAATTTTATAAATGTTAGTGATCATGGAAAAAAATACCATATGATAAAGCGGCTAATTAAATGACAGAGCGGCTAATTAAGATATTAATAATTGTTCCTGCTGTGGCGGTTATGGGAGCGGTTTTTCTTGCCGCCTGCCTCCAGGTGTTTCTGGGTACGGATACCGCCGGAAACATGATCGCAAATCGTCTCAATGAAGCGATTCCGGGGCGTGTTAACTGGGATGGCCAGCAGGTATCTTTCCTGAAAGGCCGGGTAAGGCTCTTCGGCCTTGAAATCAAGGATCCTGAAAAACAGAAAGTTCTTTCCCTCAAAGAATTTTCCGCGAACCTGGGCTTAAAAGAGCTTTTCTCGGCAAAGATACTCGTGGCGTCAGCAAAGATCGTCGGGCCGGAAATATTTCTTGAAACAGGGCCCGAGGGGAGCTTAAACATCGTAAGGGCCTTTGTCTCCGGCCGGGAAAAAAATGCAGACGAAGATGAAGACGAAAAAGCCGCTGCCTTCCCGAATGTGAAAGTTAAAAACTTTGAGATCAGGCAGGGGGCTTTTTCGTTTAAAGGCCGGGACGGGCTGCAGCACGTATTTTTGGAAGAATTCGGCCTTAAACTTGCAGATGCGGACCTTGCCCGCCGCTCCGGCATGCTGGAGTTTTCCGTCCGGGGCGGATCAGCGGCCGTATCCGGCATGGAATTTCCCATAGACAGGTTCTTTGCTAAAACTGCCCTTGCAGAAGGAAATCTTGACCCGCTGGAGGTGGAGTTTGAATCCGGCGGATCACGCATTATGCTCACAGGCAGCCTCTCGTCTGTATTTGCCGATCCGGTGCCCGAGGTTTCCGCCGATATTACGGCCGACCTTGCGGAAATAGGGCAGATCCTGGGCCTTGATGCGGATTTTTCCGGCAGGCTAAGGCTTGCCGCAGACCTAAAGGGCGGCCCTGACAACCCGAAAATAGAGGCGAGCCTGGATACCGAGGGGCTGCGCCTTGCCCGAACCGCTATCCGGGAAGTAATTTTCAGCGGGCGGATGAAGGACAGGGAGCTTGAAATCATCCGCCTTGAAGCGGGTATGGAGGAAGGAACTGTTGAAACATCCGGCACCGTGGACCTTTCTTCGGCCTTTTCCGAAGGTTTTGCCGCCCCGCCCGCGGATTTGGAGGCCGTCTCGTGCAGCCTGGATGTAAGGATTGCAGATTTTCTGCTGTCGCAGATTCCGGGCATGGGAGGTTTTAGGGGGGCCCTTTCAGGCACCGTCGGAGTTGAAAGCACGGGCATAAGTCTTGAAAAAATTTCCGCGCGGGCTGATGCCGGGCTTCGTCTCTCGGGTATAGGCCGGGGGGAGAAAATCGGACCGGCAGACATCGATCTGGAAGCAGCAGCCGGCATGGAAGACGGCAGGGTGAGAATTGAACGGATGGATGCAGCAGGCCCCGGTTTGCTGGTAAGCGCAAAGGGCTTTTATGACATCTTTGATAACAGCCTGGATATTGACACTGGCATAAGCGTTTATAAACCCGCACAGGTTGCCTCTGTTTTCGGCGTTTCCGGGGTAAGAGGCGAAAATGCGGCAGTGTCGGCCCGTGTATGGGGAAAGGCCGCCAGGCCGGCAGTAAGGGCGAATGTAACCGCCGAATCCCCTGGTTTCGGGGATATAGAAATCGAGCGGTTCAAGGCCGGGATTGGTTTCGCAGCGGGCCGGCTGGAGCTTTACAGGGCAGAAATTGCAAGGCACGATTCCCTGGCCGGGTTTTCCGGTTCAATTCAGCTTCTGGACCCGGATACATTTTCGCCGGTAAATGATCCGGCAGTCGATCTTTCTTTTGAAACAAATGATATGAATCTGGATGATTTTATATCCGGGATATCAGGCACCGCGCGGGCCTCCGGCAGTATAGGCGGCAGCATAAAGGACCCGTCTGGCAGGGTAAGCGCCAGGGCCCGGCAGATAGACACCGGGATCCAAAAGATCCCGAAACTCCGCCTTGAATCGGTTATAAGTGACAAAAGGGCTTATCTGGAGCCGCTTGAAATTTTTATTGCACCGGGTCAGGGAGTTACGGCCGAAGGCTGGGTTTCGGCAGACCTTGGCTACGAGATCAGCGTCACCTCAGAGCCGCTGGATCTTTCCGCGATCGGGCTCCTGGAACATGCTGGTCTCAAGGGCTACGCTGAAATTGCGGCGAACGGTTCGGGCAGCCTTGATTCCCCGGATTTTAATGCGCTTGTCCGGCTTACCGGCCTGGAGGCGGAAGGGAAAAGCATTCCTGACACCGACGTCAGGGCGGCGCTTCAGGGAGGATCGGCAACAGTGAGCATCCTGGAGCCGTTTGTTTTAAACGCGGCATACGGTCTTTCAGATCAGGAGTTTTCAGCAGAAGCTGAATTTTCGGAAACCGAGCTCGCTCCCTTTTTCAGTCTTGCGGGAATGGAAGGTTTTACGGGAACTGTTACCGGTAATCTCCGGGTGCTGGGAAACGCCAAAAACGTGATGGACACGGAGGCGCAGCTCAACATAGCCGGCCTGGAAGCCTACAAGGATAATCAGGAAATAGCGGCTTCCAAAGATTTAAGTGCTTCTTTTGAAAACCGGGAGATAAAGATAAGCAAGAGCCGGATTCACCTTCTCAGGGATGGATACGTAGATGTTTCCGGAACAGGCGGCATAGAAGGAAACCTTGAAATACTGGCCGAAGGAAGTCTCCCGGCAAAGCTTGCCGAAGCAGTATCCGAGGAGATCCATTCCCCCCAGGGAAGTATTTCTTTTGAGGCAGGGGTGCAGGGAACCATTGAATCCCCTGATTTAAGGGCGGATGTAAGCCTTGAAAACCTGGGCTTCGGCCTTTCGGCCACCATGCAGAAGCTGCACTCACTAAACGGCCGTATAAACGTAACAGACAGGAAGATCTCGGTTTCAGGTCTTTCCGGAAGGCTTGACGACGGGGCTTTTTCCGTGGAAGGCGAGGTGGAGCTGGACGATTTTGCCCCTGTTTACGCAGACCTTGACATAACCACAGAAGCCCTGCCGGTTGCGGTTCCGGACATGATGGAAATGACAATAAATTCAAGTCTCCGCCTCAGCGGCAGCCCGGATGAATCAAGACTTTCAGGGCAGGCAACCCTTGTTGAGGGCCAGTACTACAAAGATGTCAATTTAAACCTTGTATCCATGGCAGGTGACATAGGGCAGCGCAGGCGCCGTCCGGCCGCTGGCCGGCAGGTTGAGATCCCGGTGCCTGATGCGCCTTTTGCACGAAACCTCTCCCTGGATGTTTCCGTGGGGCACAGAAACCCCTTTGTTGTAGACAACAATCTTGCCCTGCTTTCGGTGCGGCCTCAGCTTTCTGTTGCCGGCACCCTGGAAAACCCGGTCATTACAGGGCGGGCCGAGATCTCTGAAGGAACGGTTGCCTTCAGGAATACCGAGTTTGAGGTTAAAAGGGGGGTTGTCGATTTCGTGGATCCCTACCGGATAGCACCTGAGGTGGATATAATGGCCGAATCACAAATAAGGAAATGGCTGATTACCCTCGAAATTACCGGACCGCCTGAAAATCTGGATTTCCGGCTTTCTTCGGAGCCGCCCGAAGAAGATCAGGACATAGTATCTCTTCTTGCCGTCGGCAAGACCACCAGGGAGATGGCCGGATCAGCCGGCGGCGAGAGCAACCCGGAGCAGATGCTTGCCGATGTGCTGGCAGAAAGGCTTGAAAGACAGGTAAGGGAGTCCACCGGATTCGATACCGTGGAGATGAAATACAGGAGCAACGGCGAGGGATCCGAAGGCGACCAGATGGAGGTTACGGTTGGCAAGGAGCTGTCAAGAAGGCTTACCGTCAAATACGGCCTGGAAAGAAAAAGCGGGGAGATGGTACAGCAGAGCACCGGGATATACAGGCTTTTTGAAAACCTTTCAGTAAACGCCTACCAGGACACCGCCGGTTCGTACGGAGGGGAAATGCGATACAGGCTGGAGTTCAGATAATCTTGAAGGCCTTATTTCAATTGCTCATTTCTGCCAGGTTTTCCGTTAAGAGTATAATTGGTTATGCAGCTCTTGCCGTCCTTGCCTGCATGCTGACAGAAGCAGAGGTCCGGGCTTCTGCAGCGGAGGCGCCGGTGGTGGACTCGGTGCGCGTAAACGTGGAGGACGGTGGGGACAGGCGGGCGGAGCTGGAAAGTATGGCCGGAAGCCTTATATACCTGAAACAGGGGGAACCTTTCTCTGAAGAAGGCTTTGCCAGATCCCTGCAGGCCCTTGAGCGCTCCGGGCTGTTTGCGGCCGTGGAGGTTCCGGATCCTGATTGGACAACGGACCGAATTGATTTGGTTTTTAACCTGAAGCCTTATGCGCGGATTAAGAAAATCCTTATAAGCGGGGGGTTTCCGCTTTTGGAAAAGGAAATCAGAAACGTAATGACCGTTGATGTGGGGGCTCCCTGCAATGATGAAAAAATTTCCCGGCAAAAAGAAAAAGTAGAATCCCTTTTCCTGCAGGAGGGCTACATCAATCCCCAGGCAGAGATCCTCCGCAGGGATGATCCTGAAGGCGGCTACTGCATACTGGAGGTCATGATTGACAAGGGCTCCTATTACAGAATCAACTCGGTCCGCCTGAGGGGAAACACCGCATTTTCCGATTTAAGGCTGAAGGGAAGGCTTTCTGTATGGCAGTCCTCGCTTCTTCCGGCAGGAGCCTCCAGACTTGTTGAAAAAAAGGTGCGTGAGGATGCAGAGACCATCAGGCAGTTTTACCGCAAAAAGGGCTTTGCCGAGGCAGAGGTGGCAACCGGGATAAAAAAGAACGAGGATGAGAAAACCGCTGAAGTGGTGTTCACGATTTCCGAGGGGCCCCGCTGGAGGGTGGAACTCGAGGGAAACACCGAATTCTGGGACTTTACCTTGAAAAAGGACCTGGTTGTTTTCAGCCAGGGGGATGCCGGCAGCCTGGGTCTGCGCAGAAGCATAAGGAATATGGAAGAGCGCTACCGCAAGGCCGGATACCACGACGTAAGCATAAAGGCTGAAGAATCCGTAAGGGACGGGGAAAAGCCGGGCCGGGAGTACAAGGACATCACCCTTGTTATAAGCGAGGGCCCGAAATACCTGGTGGAGTCGGTGAAGGTATCCGGAAACAGCGCCTTTGATGATGAAGCCATAAAGGCGCAGATGCTGACTGCGCCCCCGGCATTCCGGCATAAGGGGGTATTTGACGAAAAGACCCTGCAGGATGATATACGCTCCATAAACGCCCTATACGAGGAAGCCGGCTACAGGGAAGTCTCAATAGAGAAAAAGGTCGGATACGAGCCTTCAGGGGAAAAAGGCGATATCGTGGAAGTCCCGGTTGAGGTTTTAATCGAGGAAGGCCCGCAGACAATTGTAAAAGATGTCTCGATAACCGGCGCTCTTCCGGTTGACGAGGATTCCGCATACCAGGCCCTGGAAATGAAGCCCGGCACCCCTTTCAGGCAGTATCTTGTAAAGCCGGAAAGAGATACCGTTGCCGCGGCTGTATCCGAGGCGGGCTATCCGCACGTTTCCGTGGAGCCGGAGGTTGAATTCACCGAAGACGGGACAGGCGCGGAAATAAATTATGTCGTTGACCCGGGTCCTTACGTGGAGACTGGGGAGGTGTTTTTTACCGGCAACTTCAGGACCCGTGAATCCATATTGGAACGCGGGGTCAGGGTGTCGCCGGGAGAGCCGTTTTCCCTTTCCCGGGCACTTGAAACCCAGAGAAACATACGCAGCATCCGTGCCGTGGACACCGCAGGGTTCAGCACTTTCGGCCTGGAGCAGAGGGCCGACAGGGTGGACATGCTGGCAGAAATCAGGGAAATCAGGCCGTATTTCGTGGAACTGGCGGGGGGCTATGATACCAGGCGGCTTTTCTACATGAACGCCGCTGCCGGCGACAGGAACCTTTTCGGATTGAACAAGGAGCTACGCGGAAACCTGGAGCTCAGCCAGAGAGGCTATCGGGCGGAGCTGGACCTTGGTGAACCGCGTTTTTTCGGCACCAGAATTTCTTCGGGAACCGGGCTTTACGCCGAGAAAACCGAGGAGCTAAACAAGGACTTCGGCACCAGGATTTACGGCATTTCCCAGGGATTTTCCAGGCCGCTTTCCAGCAGACTGACCAGCAGCCTGAATTTCAGCTACGAGTCAAGAGACCAGTACAGGACAGACGATCTGCAGGTGCCGGAGGAAGAATCAGACGAATACGAAAAACGTTCCGTGTTTACCGCATCGCCGGGGCTGACCTACAACAGCACGGATTCCTACCTGAGCCCCACCCGCGGGATAAGGGCATCCTTAGGTGTTGACGCCTCCAGCGGCCTGACCAATTCCATAGACGATTTTTTCAGATACAGGCTCAATGCCAGGTATTACTACACGCCCGCAGACAGGCTGACCCTGGCCGTAAACGGCAGAATCGGATATATAGATCCCTACGGGTCAGAGGACCGGGTGGCAGAAGACCAGCTTTTCTTTTTGGGCGGCACCACGGATGTCCGGGGTTTTGCCGAAAACAAGCTCAGGGTGGATGAAAACCGGGATCCGGTCGGGGGGAAAACCTCGCTTCTGGCAAGTGTCGAGGCGCGTTATGATCTGGGCATGAATTTCGAGGCCGCGGTTTTCTATGATGCGGGTGCGATAAGGGATCCGGTAAAGGATGCCGGCTCTGACGACTTCAGGGAATCGGCGGGCCTTGCGCTGCGGTATATAACCCCCATAGGACCGATCGGCGGTATGTACGGCTGGAAACTGGACCGGAAGCCCGGGGAAAGCCGGGGGGCGTTTCATTTCTCCATAGGCTATACTTTCTGAAGCCTTTAGCGGTATGCGGAACCGGAAAATGCTGTTCCCCTATTGTTTCCGGTCCAATGGCATTTCTATCCTTTCCATGAGATCTTCTGCTGCTGCCTCGAGCTGTCTGTCCCTGCCGGCAATCTCGTCTTCGGGTGTTTGCGCGATTTCTAGATTGGGCACGGCGCCGTTGTGCTCCATTTCTGTTCCGTCAGGCAGGTACCAGCCCCGGAAGGGCACCCGCACTGTTGCTCCGTCAATAAGAGCATGGCTGCCGGTTGAGATTACGCCTCCGTAAGTCTGTTCACCCACCAGGGTCCCCCGGTCAAGGGTGGAGAAGGCATGCGCGAGGATCTCGGAGTTGGAAAAGCTTTTCTGGTTTGCCAGCATGTTGACCGGCAAGGTGTAGCGCGGTGCATCCAGCCGGTCCTGGGGGTAATGGCCGGTTTTGTCGGAATCCGCTCCTGCCGGTATGGTGTAGGCGTGTTCCGTTGCCATTATCGAGGTGAGTATCCTGTCAGTGGTGCTGCCGCCCGCGTTGTTCCGGACATCGATGATCAGGCCCTCCTTTCCTTCTGCAGATGCATAGAGCCTGGCCTGGAATTCCTCAAGCGAGGCCTGGTTCATGGCCTGGATGTGAATGTAGCCCAAACGCCCGTCCGAGATCTCCGAGACCTTCCTGCGGCTTTCCTCCCTGAAGGCGTCATAGCGCAGGCGCGCGAATTCATTATAGGATACCGGCCTGATCAGCGCTCTGTAGGGTATGCTTTCTCCATCTATGGGACGCAAAAATTCAACGATTACTTCTCGGCCTGTTTTTCCGCGCAGCCTTTTTAGCAGGGTATCTGTTTTGTCAAATCCGCGCATGTCGATGCCGGTGATGACATCCCCTTTCTGCAGACGCATGGGTTCGCGGTCTGCCGGGCCCAGGGGTATGACTTTATTTACCCGGTAGCCCCTGGTTCCGTCCGCCAGTTCTGTGGGTTCGCAGTCAATTCCGAGCCGTCCCGAGGGCTGACGCAGATCCGAGCCCGGCCCTGGGTTCGAGATGCCGGTATGGGAGGCTTTAAGCTCGCCTATCATGCGGTTTGTCACATCGCTGAATTCGCTTGGCGTTTGAGTCTTTTCAATGAGTTCTTGGTAGTCCGCCACCAGGGCCGGCCAGTCAATGCCTTTCATGTCCGGTCGATAAAAGCCCTCCTCTATCACCCTTGCCGTTTCCCGGAATTTTTGCAAAGATTGTTTGCGGCGGTCTATGAGGATGCTGTCGGATATGGCCGGATATCTCGTTTCGTCGCCGTCAAGGTCGGCCACTGCTGCCCGTCCATTTGATATGTAGACCACCCTGGTTCCCATAACATCAAGATGTTGAACATCTGCTGCATGCCCGATCCGTTTCCGCTGGCTGCCATCCCAGTTTACAGCGATAAGCCCCTGCCTTCCGGCGTTGAATACATATCGATCACCACCCGGCGTCATTTCGTTGCAGGTATGATTGGCCCCCGGCGGGGTTACCTGTTTTACCCGGCGCCATGCGTTTTCAAGTTCCATGCTTGCTGCTTGATTCTCTTCAGCAGTTTCAGAGACGGGCGGAGAAGCTTCTTTAGCCGGAACAGGAAGGGGAAGGCGTTTTTTCGCTTCTGCCTTTTGTTCCTCATAATAGTTGTTGATCTCCCGGAGGGAGAGGTTCTCCAGTGCCGGATCAAGATAGATGCGATAGAGACCGTAGGTCTCCCCTGAGCGATCTGAGATAAAGGTCAGTATCCGGCTGTCTGCAGACCAGCGGGGGTTGAGATCGTTTCGGGGATGACGCGTGATGTTGACCGGCGCCTTTGAGCCGTCCGCCGGTACAATGTAGATATTGCTGCTGAAGTTCATATCGTTTTGCGCATAGGCAATGTGTCTGCCGTCAGGCGACCATCGCCAGTGAATACCGGCATCCCAGCCCTCAACCAGGGTTTTTGTCTCTTTGGTGTCAAGATCCATCACGACAAGATCCCCCCGGCCCCGCCGGAAGGCCATGGCGCCTCCGGCAGGAGAGAGGGAAATATCCCGGTCATTGAACGCCTCTGCCACAACAGGGGTTACGTGAAACTGCACGGCATCGCGCCAGCGGGCGGGGTCGCATTTTGCCGTCGGTTTTTCGGGCTGCTCAGGGGTAAGATCGGTGCTTGGATCTGAACCGGTCCCGGAATAGGGATCAGCCGGGGGCTGTTGGTATGGTTCCGGCTCCTGCGGGCTGACCGGATCCCGGGGCTCCACCGGTGCAAAGGGGTCCTTCGGGTCCGACTGGACCGGATCTGAGCCAATGCCTCCGGAATCCGGCGACTCTTCTTCTGATAAACCCGGCGTTGTCTTATGTGCGGCAGAATATTCGAGAAGTTCGGCCGCCCTATCGAGTTTTTCTGATTTTTTGCGTTTCCTTTCCGCGGTTTTCTGTTCTGTAAGGGCGTCCATGTATCCCTGTCGGATTTCTTTTTTCGTAAGGGCTACCTCTGCCTTGTAAATTGAAGAGGTGCCGTCACTGTCGCCGGTAAAATAAAGCTCAAGGCCATCGGGCGACCAGGCAAGATTTTTATGCCGGGCGTGGGTATTCGGGGTTACAGCCCTGGTGGGGCTGTGCCGGTCCATGTGACGGATATATACTCTGCCATATGCAATATATGCCATGACCAGCCCGTCAGGGCTGAGTGCGGCCTCGGTTATCTCGGAATCTATGTCTTTGAGCACATGACTTCCGCTCTTGCTGCTTGCTGTCCTTAAACGCAAAGGTTTCGGCTTTGCTGAGCGATCTTGCGGATCAAGCGTATAAAGACGGTCCCATACCTGGATGACAGCGGTGTTTCCGTCCCTGGATACGTCGAAGTGCTCTACGTCATGCGCCTCAAAATCCGTAAGCCTGCTGATGCTGCTCTGACTGCCATCAAGGTTTGCCCGGTAAAGATTGACCCTGTTTTCCCCCCGCTCTGACATGAATACGAGGCTGTCATCATCTATCCACCTGGCGCGGCCGTCATCTCTGTCACGGTTGGTAACTGCATGGAAACTGCCGGTTTTTGTTTCGTATATCCATACATTCATGGCATCCGGGCCTTTGTAGCCGCGACGGTGCCAGTCGTGATAATAACCGCCCCTGGTAAAGGCGATTCGGCTGCCGTCCGGCGAAATTCGGGGGTCTGAGCCGAAGGCGCCGTGAATTCTTTCATGTTCTCCGCCTTCCGGAGATATCCTGTAGGGTCTTTCATCCTTGTAGACGTCCGCCTCCAGCAGACCCGAAAAGGTTATCAGCTCCCTGCCTTTTTTATCTATTGCCCAGCCCGGGTTGCGGGTAAATCTGTCGCTGAAGGTGAGCTGGGCCAGACCCGTTCCATCCCTGCCAATGCGCCATAGATTCATGTATCCGTCGCGCATGGAAGTAAAAACAATCGATTTCCCGTCCGGGCTCCAGCTGGAGTGCAGATCGTCACGGGGGTGACTGGTTATCCTTTTAGCTCCGCGGCCATCCACCGGGGCAAGCCACAGGTCGCCGCCGGCACTGAACACGATCTCCGAGCCGTCCGGGCTTACGGATGGAAATCTTGGCAGCGCCAACGCTCCGGCATTTTCCTGGGCAAAAGCGTTTGGGGGGATCATAGCGGCAGTGATGATCGCCGCGGCAGCTGCAAGTGATATCAGCCCGCGTTTAAGGCGGACGGTCCTATACGGTTTTCCGGATTTTTTTGTTTGATCTGCATGCATCATTTTAGAGGCTTTCTGAGAGGTGCAATCGTAATACGGGTGTTTTTATCCGTTATGCATACAAAAAGGGCGGCAGTTTCTGTGCCGCCCTTTTTGCATGCGTTTTCAGGGGGGAGTTTTTCATTAAACGGGTTTATTCATTTATCCGATCAAGCAGGTTTTCATCTTCCTGCAAATGATAAGCAATGCCCCGATAGGTCTCTTTGTCAATACCGGCCGCCTCAATTGCCTGCTCCATCTTCTCAACAGCTTCGCCTCTCAGCTCCTCGTAGCGCTGCTCCAATTCGTCTGCCTCTGCTGCTTCCCGGATTTGTTTAGAATATTTGCCTCTTATATCCTGAATTTCTTTTGCCGCCTCAAGAAAAGCTTT
Source organism: Desulfobacterales bacterium (assembly GCA_046543065.1). Lineage (GTDB taxonomy): Bacteria > Desulfobacterota > Desulfobacteria > Desulfobacterales > Desulfosalsimonadaceae > M55B175. The sequence continues at coordinate 17,580 of JBKHAE010000027.1, forward strand.
AATATCCTTGCTTTGGATATCATCTTTGGACAGTTCGGTTTCTTCGTCTATTTCATTTTCATATACGTCTTCGCCGCCGCCGGCCGCAGCAATGCCGGCACCCCCGAAGCAAAATGCCACGGAAAGAACAAGCATCATAGCAGTCAATTTAAAAAGTTTCATCACATACCTCCTGTTTTGCGGTGTAAAAATCATTTAAATGTTCAAAGCGCAAGTTTTCTTTATTAAACTCCCTATGTATATATTAGGCATTAATTGTGCCAACAGCAAAGCAAATTATTTATGGCATAATATTTGCTGACCTATAGAATCGTGAGCCCAAAAAAAACAAAACCTTTTTCTGGCCCGGAGTGGATGAAATATATAAGCATATTTTCAGCCATATTCCTTCTGGCACTGTTTTTTTTTATATGGGGGGTTGTTGCTGCAGAATATGAAAAATTTCCATGGGCATTGATAGATTCGGCGCAAAATGAGATCGCCGCGATCTTCAAGGGTGGAGAGGCCAGAGAGAAAGCCCTGAAAAGGCTTAAGCACGAAACCGGGCTTTGGCCTGAAAAGATGATGGGAGAATTTAAAAAAAGCGAAAAAAGAAGTTACCGATCCGTTGATATAGCGGGGCTTAGAAAAAGACGGCAGTTAGGGCCGCTTCTTTTTTCCGGCACAGAGAGCGCAATTTCTGGAGGATACCTCATAATCTGGGGCGCATTTGATTTTGAGCAGGACCTCCACGGTGCAATACTCATGGATGAGAAGGGTAATGTAATAAACAAATGGATTCCCGACAGGGAAGCTTTGAAAGAAATGATTAAAGAGCGGGCTGGAAGCTCAAAAGGCGGAAAAGCAGGAGGCGAATACGAAAAATCGGAGGATCTCCCTCAGGGCTATGCTGTATTTTCAGACGGCTCGGTTTTATTCAATGACGGTGATCCGGGAAACGGGATGCAGAAACTCGCCTATGACTCAGAATCCGTTTGGGTCAAGCCGGGAGAATTCAATCATTTCATCGCAAAACAGAAACAGGATTCAGTAGTCTGGACGATTGAATCAGACCACACGCTTCACAAAATAAACGTAGATACTGGTAGTACCCTGGAAAAATTAATGATCGAAGAAATAATGCTCAGCAATCCTGACATGGATGTACTTTCATTGAGATACGATGACTTTGAAGATCAGTGGTTTAATGACCGATGGCACTTAAACGATGCAGATCCACTTCCGGAAGCATATGCGGATGAATTTTCCGGATTTAGAGCCGGCGACCTGCTGCTTAGCTTAAGGTCGCTGAATGCGCTTATGGTTGTTGATCCTGTATCTCAAAAAATAAAATGGTTTAAAATCGGGGAGTTTTCCAGGCAGCATGACCCCGACTGGCAGAAAAACGGCACGATCACGGTCTATGACAATCGGCCCCGGGATGTGTATGGCGACAAAAAAATTAAGGACACGCCCCCCCGGTTCAGCCGCATTCTGGAAATAAATCCGGAAACGGACAGCACTAAGATTCTCTACGACGGGGAAAAGGACGGGTTTTATTCCAGAATACGGGGTAAGCACCAAGTGCTGCCCAACGGCAATATACTTATAACAAGTTCAGGGCAGGGAAGAGTTTTGGTTGTAAACCCCAGGGACGAAACGGTCTTTGAATTCATAAACAGTTACAGCGGTGATGAAGTTTTGTTTGTATCTGAGGCGATCTGGGTGCCGCACGATTTTTTTGATTTTGACCCGGAAAAAAAGGACTCCTGAACATGAAAGTATTCCTTGGCATTTTTGGCGTAATTTCCCTGTTAACTGCGGTTTTTGTTCAGCCTGCCCACGCCTACGTGGGACCGGGCCTGGGTGCGGGGACTCTGGCGGTAATAGCCGGGCTCCTGCTCTCGGTATTTCTGGCCATGTTTGCGGTGGTCTGGTATCCCCTTAAAAGAATATTGAGAAAGATAAGGGGCGAAAAAGCTGGATCAAACAGCCCATCCGCAGCCAAAGGGAAAGAACAGTGAAATGGATTATTGTATCCATCTGCTGTATACTTGCGGTGGAAATACTTTTGAGATCCGGGCTGACAGCACTTGCCGGGCATATGGGGGCTGTGCTGGGCCGAATACTGCATGTGCTTGCAAACAGGAGGATTTCTGACCACTGGAAGGAAAAAATCCTGCCGGCATACGCCTTTATGATTTTTGCAGGCTCGTTTAGGCTCCTCGCAACTTTGCTTCTGGCCTTCTCCCCATTTGCAGCAGTTATATACCTTGCCGCACCGCTGGAATTGGACTCCTTTATGTTTTCTCCTTCCGTCTTGGCAGGCGAGACAGCGGTTGCATTGGTCTACGGTACGGCAAGGAGGCGGCATGCCTGATCATGGCTACAAATTCTGGGCAAGGCAGCTTCACAGGGTCGCCCTTGCAGGGCCTGTGGCGGAAATGTCCTTTACCATTGACAGAAGGATGAACCGCGCGGCGCCGCAGCATGCCCTGGGGAAAAAGCATGTATTTGTCGCGGGCTTGCCAAGGGCAGGCACTACCGTCCTCATGCGCATCCTGTATGAGACAGGCGAATTCTGTTCGCTGACATACATGGATATGCCTTTTCCCCTCGCCCCCGGCCTGTGGAGAAAGATTGCAGGTTCCGGCACGACAGAGAATCAACTGCGTGAACGCGTCCACGGTGACGGCATTATGGTAAATCATGACAGTCCAGAGGCGCTTGAAGAGGTTTTCTGGCGCGTATTCTGCATGCCCGGATACATCTTTCCGGACAGGCTGACGCCTGTTAAGGCTCATGAAACCACCCTGGAGCTGTTCAGAAAATACATAGCCGGATTGCTTGAAATAAAGGGGGCGGACCGCTATCTTTCAAAAAACAATAACAATATCCTGAGGATCGCTTCGATAATTGATGCATTTCCCAGCGCTGCTGTAATAATACCTTTCAGGGACCCGGTTCAGCAGGCGCTTTCCCTTTACAATCAGCACCTTCGCTTTTTGGAGATTCACGGCCGGGATAGTTTTTCGGCAAAATATATGAAGTGGCTGGTACACCACGAATTCGGAAGCGACCACAAACCTTTTGATGTCAGCGAAGAAAAATCCCGGCATTTGCCGGCCAACCCCGCCTACTGGCTTGATCAATGGATCAGTGTATACGGATACCTGCTTGAGCAGGACTTAAAAACGGACGGCCAAATCCTGTTCGTGGAATATGAAAGAATGTGCGACTCTACGGAGGCCGTTTGGAGGGCACTTGCGGAACATGTTCTTCTCCCTCCCCTGCCGCCGGCCGGCCTTGCCCTGTCCAAGGCGCCCCTGAGAAAAGGGTTACACCCGGAGGGGCAGGCGGAAAACCGGGCCCGTCAAATATATTCAGAGCTGCAGAACCGGTTTGAAAAAATCCTTTGAAAACCTGGGCATTCCCGGCAGAGTTGACCAAAATATGTATCCCGCCATGCCTTTTCCAAGTAGCATGGCCCCGGACTATCGGACTCTTCGGAGTATTTTACGGGTAAAGCCGTTTCAGCGGCTGGCTTCGCTATGTTTGTGGGACTGCCAAGCAGGCGGATTTAAGGGAGGGATAACGGCAATGCGCCAATCGTCGGTCTTTTTGTCGGTAAACAGCAGCGAGGCCTCTTCGGGCGCCTCCAGGACAAAGACTTTTGTTTGGTCTTCAAGGGGCAGAAAGGCACCCCTTACCCGGTCTTTTTCCAGGCGGCTGTAGATTTCCCTGTCCGGAATCACAAGAAGCTGGATCTCCTCCGGCAACCGGAGGACCCGGTCCGCATTTTCCAACCCCTGCACACTGTAGTTGCTGCTCCCGTTATGGGCCTTAAACAGGTAGCCAAAGTTCTCCTCAAGATCCTCTCCCACACCGTAGATCCGGTATTCCGGCAGGTAATAGGTCAGATGGCGGAAACTGCCCAAAACATCGGGTACCGAAAGTACGGCGGTTGTCTGCGGGTCGAACTGCTTGATCAGGTCGATGAGACCGCTCCAGTAGGCATCGTTTTCCTCCACATTGAACTGGCGGCCCCAGTGCTTGATTCTTTCCCGTTCTTTTTTCGAAGGCGGCTCCAAATCGGGAAAGACGTCAAAGAGTTCGGCGTTCATATTTTCCGGGCGGGTCAGGGCATGGGTTGCGTTTGGAATATAGAGCGATCCGAAAATATTGGTTAAACCGAACAGAATCGCAAGAGCCGGGACCACCATCGGTTTCCTGATGGCCAAAGCCGCCCGGCGTCTGGCCGCAGCCAGAAAATCACTTTCATGAATTTTGCGGGCCATGGCGTTAAGGGACAAGCCTGCCCAGAGAAAGCCTATTGGGAGTATCATCAGAATATATCCCAGCTGCCCGGTGTGAATGAGCACATACGTCGCCAGGGAGGGCAGAAGCCAAAGAAGGAAAAAGATCATATCCCGGCGAGTCAGACTGCCAAGCGGCCGGCACCGGGTACAATGCCCCAGGAAAATAATGAGCAAACCCGCGTTGATACCGACCAGAATGCCGGCTGCAATAAAAGAGAAATTCCTGAGCAGGCCGAAAATATCAAAAGAAAAAAGCGAAGTGGGCGCCACTGTCAGAGCGGCAAGGTCGGCCGCTGCCCGGAAGTAAGCCTGCAGGTCTCCAGCAAGCCATATGAGCGGGATAAGCCAGAGCAGGTTGCCCGCTACCAGGAGCGCGGCGGCCTTCAGGCGATAGTGCCAGGAGAAAGGCCAGATCAGGTACATCCAAAGCGGTATAAGGAACAGGGCCCCGCTCTGCCGAATTGAGCCCAAGAGAACAAGAAAAAATGTGGCCAGAAACAGGTACGGCCCGGAGACCCGGGTCCAGGCCCGGTATCCGGCCCAGATGTAAAAAAGAGCCAGGGCCATGGCCAGGGAATAGCCCAGGGCGACTTCACTATAATACCATACCAGCGGGGACAGGCCGAAGGTTAGAGCGGTCACAACCGCGTAGCGCCGGCCCATCAGGTTCGACGCCAGAAGAAAAAGAGCTGCCGGTGCCGCGGCCCCGCTTAAAGCGCTGAGCATCGTAAAGCTGGAATTGGCGTCCCCGGTAAGGTGATTGAGCACCCACCCCAGGGCGACATACCCGATATATCCCGGCGGATGGGGCTGATGGTGTTCCAGGCTGAAAAGCTTGGTCCCAAGGGCGTAATTGACTGCATCCCAATTGATAAGAAACTCTGCACGTACGGGAAGCCGTAAAGCTAAAAAGGCGAGAAAAATCGCAAAAGCACCAAGCATTATAAAATTCGGTGATAAACTCTCCCGGATCCTGTGCATATCGGCGATCTCTCTTTGCTTTTTCTTTGTCACTATTTTATCTCTCTCTTTAGTATCTCCACTAAAATTAAACAAATGCCAATGCATCGGAGTCGGTTCAAAGTGCTAAAAAATATGGTAGGAGTATTAATGCATGCAAAACAAGTGCCTTTTCTCTTCAAAACAAGGTCCGGTTCGCTTTTTGGCACACAAGGGCCGACAAGGGCCGCAAAAGGGGCTTTTAGCCGCTCTATGGGAGGCCAGTATGGATCTGGTTATTTTTGGCACATGTGTCAAAAATAACCAGATCCAAAAAGAATCCAAAAAGAAATATGCCGAAGGCTTGATTAAAGGTCGCTGCTTTTTTGGGCAGCCCAGGGTATGGGAGGTTCTGAAGTAGTTCTCTTATGCCGCAGACAATACTGGCCGGTTTTTTGCAAGGAGTCCTTATTTGTATCTATTCTTTATAAAAAATCTGGACAGGGTTTTAAATGAAATACAGAGAAGTCCTTGAACTGGCCCGCATACACCAGTATGCCAAAAACCTGTTTGTTTTTTTGCCCGCTTTTTTTGCCTTCAGGCTTCATGAGCCAGGGGTGTTCCGGGAGGCGTTAATCGCCTTTGCGATTTTTTCCCTGGCAGCCAGTGCCATCTATATATTCAACGATTGGTACGATCAGGGAGAGGATCGGGCTCACCCGGAAAAACACCGGCGTCCGATTGCCGCCGGCCGGGTGACACAGATGCAGGCCTTTTTTTGTCTGGCCGGATTTCTGCTTCTTGGGCTGATGCTCGCCTGTTGGTCAATGCCGGATATCCTGCCCTTTATCGTCCTATATCTGGCGCTCAACATCGCCTATACGCTGAGGTTTAAGCACAGCCCCATCCTTGATGTCGTTTTTGTCTCCTGCGGCTTTGTGCTCCGTCTTTTCGTGGGGGCGCAGGCGACCGGCGTTTCTTTGTCGCATTGGATCATCGTTATGACATTTCTTCTGGCCCTGTTCCTGTCCTTGGCTAAACGGCGCGACGACGTGCTTATCCTGACCGAAACCAACCATCAGCCACGCAAGGTTGTGGATGGGTATAATCTCAAATTCCTTGATTCTGCAATGGTGATGACCGCTTCGATTGTCATTCTTGCCTATATCCTGTGGTCTCTTTCGCCCTCCACCACCGCCCGGCTTTCAAGCAATCACCTTTTTCTGACCGCAATTTTTGTGGTACTGGGTATGTTGCGCTACATGCAGATGACATTTGTGGAAAATAAAAGCGGCAGCCCAACAAAAATTCTGTGGAAAGATCTTTTCATTCAGGCGACTCTGGCCGGTTGGGCAGGCAGTTTTGTATGGATATTTTATATCAGTTAGAGCGGGGGAAACATTTTCACGTATTGTTTGGATAAGCACTTGGTATACAGGACGAATTAATGCGTCTTTCAGGATGGGGCCGATATCCGGTAATAGAGGCCAGTCCGCTGGCCTTTGCAGATGAACGCGCGCTTGCCGAGTCATTGGGCACCCAGGACTCAATTATTGCATACGGCAACGGCCGAAGCTATGGCGACAGTGCATTGGCAAGGCGCTATGTGCCGGTGCGGCACCGTGACCGCATGCTTTCCTTTAACCCCGGGACCGGGCTTTTGACCTGCGAAGCCGGCGTGCTTTTGTCGGAGATTGTCGAGACCTTTTTGCCCAGAGGCTGGTTTTTAAAGGTTACGCCCGGAACCAAACTCATCACTGTGGGCGGGGCTGTGGCCGCTGACGTTCACGGCAAGAATCACCATGTTGCGGGATGTTTCGGGGACACGGTAAAGAGCCTGAAGCTGATGGTCAGCGACGGCCGGATTCTGCAATGCTCCCGCGTGGAAAACAGCGATCTTTTCCGGGCCACCTGCGGGGGGATGGGGCTTACCGGGATCATCCTGGAAGTCAGTTTTTACTTACAGCCTGTGCGATCCGCGGTCATTGAACAGGGCACGGTCAAAACCACTGCTCTCGAGGAGACTTTGGCGGCCTTTGAAAAATACGCAGATTGGCCTTATTCCGTGGCCTGGATTGACTCCCTGGCCCCTGAGCGGGACATGGGAAGATCCCTGCTCATGGTGGGCAAATTCGCTGAAATCGGCGAGCTCGATTATGAGCCGGCCAAAACCTGTACCGTACCGGTGGATTTCCCGGGGTTTGCCCTGAATCAATACAGCGTCCGGGCTTTTAACGCATTGTATTATGGACGGGCCAGATCCCGGATAAGCGTAAGCCTTACGAATGTGGATGCTTTCTTTTACCCACTGGATGCCATCCAATGTTGGAATCGGATCTATGGCCGCAGGGGTTTTGTCCAGTATCAGTTCATTCTTCCCAAAAAATACAGCCATGCCGGGTTGGGGGAAGTGCTCCGAAAAACAGCCAAAAGCGGGATGGCCAGTTTTTTGTCTGTGCTCAAGCTCCATGGCCCGGCCAATGACAACTATTTGTCATTTCCGATGCGAGGTTACAGCCTGGCCCTGGATTTCAAGATGCAGCCCGGGCTTTTTGATTTCCTGGTCAGGCTCGATGATATCGTTGTCAAGTATGAAGGGCGGATCTATCTGGCCAAGGACGCACGTGTGGACAGAAAGACTTTTGAGCTGGGCTATCCGCGTCTGCAAGACTTCCGCGCACTGCGGGAGTCACTTAACTTAAGAGAAAAATTTGAATCCATGCAATCAGAAAGGCTGGGTTTATGAATCAAAATTGGGTACTGATACTCGGCGCGAGCAGTGACATGGCCAGGGCTGCGGCCCGCAGTTTTGCCCGGGAGGGCTATAATATTTATCTGGCATCCAGAAACACCCAGGAACTGGATCGGGAAGCCAGGCACCTGGCTTTAAAATATGGGCGAAAGGCCAAATCCCTTTATTTTGATGCCCTGGACACGGCTTCGCATCCGGGGTTTTATGCCGGTTTGGAGCCCAGGCCGGCAGGCGCGTTGCTGGCCTTTGGCATTCTGGGCGATCAAAAAGAAGCCCAGAATGATTTTTCCTTGGCCAGGCAGGTCATGTATACCAACTATGTCTGTGCCGTGAGCATTCTGGAGGTAATAGCAGCGGATTTTGAACAAAGAGGAGAGGGATTTATAGCCGGCATATCCTCCGTGGCCGGAGATCGCGGACGGCAGAGCAATTACATCTACGGCAGCGCCAAAGCCGGTTTGTCCACCTATCTCTCAGGCTTGCGACACAGACTGTTCAAAACCGGAGTGCATGTGCTTGCTGTCAAGCCCGGATTTGTGGCCACCAAGATGACAGCCGGGCTGGGGCTGCCGGAGAAATTGACCGCTCAGCCCACTGAGGCCGGGGAAAGAATAGTCAAAGCGGTTAAAAAGCGGAAGGACACGATCTATATCAAGCCGATATGGCGGTTGATTATGTGTATCATCGTCTGTCTGCCCGAATTCGTGTTCAAAAGAACCGGCCTGTGATCGGGTGCGTTCTCCTGAGGCAGTGGCCTAAGTTGACTGGATTGAGCAGGGCATTTGTATCTTTTTTTGAATAATAAAATAGGTTAAATTTACCGTTAATATTTTTGATTCACCAGCGAAGCTTCACCCAGAAATGACATAAGGAAGCATTATGCCAATCGAATTTGAACCCATCGGCACTTTTCATACGGACGCCACAGACATTCCGAGACACTGGAGTGTTTCCGATGTCACGGGCCGTATTGTAGTTGATGAGATGTATACCAATGGATTGAAAGATATCCGGCCCGGCCAGAAGATCATTGTTTTGTTTCATTTTCACAAAAGCGCAAAGTTTGATCTGAACAAGCTGGTCCAGACCCCGCCCCACCGCCAGCAGGCCATGGGGGTTTTCAGTATCTGCTCCCCTTTTCGGCCCAATCCCATCGGGCTGTCTGTTTTGGAAGTTATAAATATTGATAAAAATATTATTTCCGTCAGACGGGCGGATATGATCGACGGCACCCCGATTCTTGATATCAAGCCGCATATCGAGGACAAGCACGACTGCCCGAGTTATGCAAACGATTGATACCCGGACAATTTGATAAAAATAATGGTTTTGTAATTTTATCTCTTGTTGTTATTTCCCCAAACCGATGCTATTTTATAAACAGGTGTAAATATTTTTGATATTGTTTGCCAGGTTTTATTCAGGGGCGTTAAGGAAAGGAGGGGGGTATGCGACGGCAGTTCCGAAATATTTTCTGCGCGACGGATTTTTCCGAGTTTGCCGATGCGGTGCTGGCCTATGGGGTGGCCATGGCCAAACGCTTTGAGGCCAACCTGTATGTCTGCCATGTGGTCGATCTGCCGACGGTTTCCGCATACGGCGAGGCGGTGTTTGATCCGATAGAGTATCAGCAGCGGTTCATGGATACGGCCCGGCAGGAGATTGACCGGCTGCTGGGCGATACCGATGTGATGTATCAGCCGCTTATCACCATCGGCAATACCACGGATGAGATTGCGCGGCTGGCCAATGAGTATATTGCGGATCTGGTCATTACTGCCACCCACGGCAGATCCGGTATAAAGCGCTTTTTTCTGGGAAGCGTCACTGAACGCCTGATGCGGACACTTCCATGTCCGCTGTTAATATTAAGAGGGTCAGAGGAGGTTACCCAACCATCCGTCCCCCGGCAGTTTCCCTTTAAAAGGATCGCTGTGGGATGTGATTTTTCCGCGGATTCGGAGCTGGCCCTGGATTACAGTCTCAGTATGGCCCAGGAGTTTGAAAGCGAACTCCATCTCGTGCATGTGGTGGAGCCCTCCGGATATAAGGATCTCTTCAAGCTGCCGCAGGAGTCCGGGGAGAAGTTTAAGCAGGAACTGTATGATATGATTAAGGATAAACTAAATTTCCTGGTGCCGGAGGATGCCCGGGCCTGGATCAAACTGGAGACCAGCCTGCTGGTCGGCAAACCCTATGCCGAGATCATCCGTTACGCGGAAATGCATGATATTGACATGATCGCCTTGGGCATACGGGGGCACGGGATGGTGGAGGAGCTTCTGGTTGGCTCCACCACCGACCGGGTGATCCGGCAGGCGCCGTGTCCCGTGTTGTCAATTTGTCCGGAATAGGGTTAATTTTGGGCCGCCGTTTTTGATTCATGCCAGCCCGTGTCCGAAAGGATCGCCCCGCGCTGGCTGATGACCACCTCCCGCATGGGAACCTCGCTTCCGGCGATTTCCATGCCCTTTTTGACAATACCCGGCAGCCCCGAGCAGCAGGGCACCTCCATGGCAACAATGGTGATGCTGTTTAATCCCGCCTGCCGGATTACATCGCCAAACTTTTCTGCATAGCCGTCCTTATCGTCAAATTTGGGGCAGCCCATCATAACGGCTTTACCGTCCAGCAGATCCTGATGGAGATTGGGATAGGCCACGGCCACACAGTCGGCAAGCACGAGCAGATCCGCATTTTTTAAAAACGGCGCGTTGGCCGGCACGAGCCGGATCTGCACCGGCCAGTGGGACAGCCGGCTGTTTATTGGTCCGCTTTCGGCCGATTCCGCCTGCGATGGGGAAGCCGGCGTTAAATTTTTTATTTGGCTGGACGGGCAGGTCCCCGGCCCCGCGGATGAATCGCAGGCGGTCTGGTTTTCCATCTGCTCCAGGTGTTTTTCAACAGCCTCCTCGTCAAACTCTTCGGCTTCGCGTTCAACAATATGAAGGGCGCCCTGGGGGCATTCGCCGATGCAGGCGCCGATGCCGTCGCAGAGGTTCTCCGAGATGACCCGGGCTTTGCCGTCAATTATTTTGAGCGCGCCTTCGGCGCAGGCAATCACGCACTGGCCGCAGCCGTCGCAGAGTTGGTCATCGATTTCAATGATTTTGCGTGTGGTTTTCATATGTCCTCCGTTATTTTCTTGATCTACAGCAGCGTCTGCCGGGCGATCGATTTTCCGGTTTCCGTGTAAAACTGATTCTCTATGATCCGCTCAGCATGCTCGGCGGCCATGGGGCTTTCCTTATGCTTTTCCGTGAGGTTGGTGATCAGGTCCGCATCATAGAGAATCTTGAAATTCTGGGTTTCTTCATCCCTTGGATGATGGTGGTGGCCGATGATATCGCAGACCTCCGAGATCAGTCCGTCTGCAGCGCCCAGTTTTTCAAGGATCTCCCTGGCAATGGGCGGTCCCTCCTGCTCCTGGTAGCGGGCGGCGGTTGAATTGTACTTTTTTTCCGCTTCATGGATACCGATGTCATGTAAGTAAGCGGCCGCCATGATGACCGCCATGTCCCCGCCCTCCTTGGCCGTGATTTTTTCAGCATGCCGGGCCACGCGGGTGGCGTGACCGATCCGTTTGAAATCGTTTCTGAAGTATTTTTTCACTTCAATGGCGATTCGGTCTTTTAAAAGTTCGTCGCGCTCGGCCAGAAGCTCCGGCGGCATGTTGCCGATGCACTGTTCCGCAAATTTACAGTAAGCTGCGCATCCGAAGTCCATGTGCGGATTGACAAACTGGTGACCGCAATGCGGGCATCGCCTTGTGGTATCATCCTTGAAGAATTCGACCCGGCCCTCGCATTCCGGGCACTTTACCTCAAAAATCGCAGTGGGTTTCCAATATCGGCTGTCCTGTCCGGGACATTTCATAATGATGCCTCCTTTCGCTGTTTGACTCCTAATATAAGGTCCCATAAAAGTAATTTCATTGACTTGAGTCAAAAGTTGATTTTTTTTTTCGCTGCCTCTTTCCGGGGAATCCAAGAAGAATTTGACAAAAAATCGGTGATATAATAATAACCCACGATCATGACGGAAAAAAAATTCAGGGAAATCCTCGCCAACGAAAAAAATCTGATCCGGATTCTGGACAACCTCAAGGAGGGCATTATTGCCCATGATGCGGACCGCCGCATCTTCTTTTTTAACCATGAGGCAGAGCGCATCACCGGCTACAGTCGCGAGGAGGTACTTTATAAGGACTGCCATGAGGCCTTTGGCGCACCTTTCTGCGGCGAGCGCTGCCTGTTCCGGCAGGCCGATCACAGCATCCCGGAGGACATCGAGTATCCGGTCAATATCTTGCGAAAAGACGGACAGATCCGCAATGCCGAGATGCATGTCACTGCCATGAAGGACGAAAATGGAGCGGTGTTCGGCGTACTGGCCTTTATAAAAGATAATACGGATGTTGTCGAGCTAAAGCTTAAAACCGGTCAGATGATCGGGCATGGCGATATCATCGGCCGGGACAGCCAGATGGTTAGGATCTATAAACAGATTCAGGATCTGGCCGTCTATGATTACCCGGTCCACATATATGGTGAGACCGGCACCGGTAAGGAATTGGTGGCAGAGGCCGTTCATAATCAGAGCCGGCGGGCCGGGGCGCCGTTTGTGCCGATCAACTGCGGTGCGCTTCCGGAAGGGCTGATTGAGAGCGAGCTGTTCGGCCATGTCAAGGGCGCTTTTTCCGGAGCCATCCGGGATAAAAAGGGGCGGTTCGAATTGGCGGACGGCGGGTCGGTGCTGCTGGACGAGGTGGCGGAACTGCCCAAAGACTTGCAGGTGAAACTTTTGCGTTTTCTTCAGACCGGCAAATTCGAAAAGGTGGGCGGGGAAGCGACGATTTCTGTGAATGTGCGGATCATCAGCGCCACCAACACCGAATTGGGCGAAGCGGTGCGCGCGAAAAATTTTCGCGAGGATCTTTATTATCGCTTAAATGTCATTCCCATCCATATCCCGCCTTTACGGGAGCGCCGGGTCGATATCCCGCTGTTGGTGGATTATTTTTTAAAGGCGTTTTCGAGCCCGGCGGATCAGGGGCGCATCAAAATTTCAGATGAGGCGCTTTCCATGATGATGGATTATGACTGGCCCGGCAATGTGCGCCAGCTCCAGAATACGCTGCAGTATTCAATCGTCAAATGCAGCGGCCGGATCATCCGGCCCAAGGACCTGCCCATGGAACTGGCAGACCGCCGGGTGCTCAAAAGCCGCCGCGGCCCGGTCAAGAAACTGGATATCGACTCGGTGCGTGACGCCCTGGAAAAAACCGCCGGAAACAAGGCCATGGCCGCCCGCCTGCTCGGTGTGGGCCGGGCCACGCTCTATCGGTTCATCAATGAACATCCGTCTTCCGTGCCGCAAACCCTGGGACATTGAGTGTCATATAGCAGCCGGGCGAATCACAGCCTGACCGGAACCTGCCGGTTCAGCGATATTTTTTCAAAATCCACGGCCGTATCATAGGCAAGCAGCTCAACCCCGTTATCCGCAGCCTTTCGAAGCTCCCGGCCGTATGCCGGGTCAATGTGATCCGCCGGTGCGAATGCTTCGGCATCTGTCCGCTGAATCAGAAAAAACATGACACACCGGTCGCCTTTTTTCACCAGATCCTGCAGCTCCAGCAGATGCTGGCGTCCCCGCGTGGTGACCGCATCCGGGAAACAGGCGGTGCCGCCCGCTACCAGGGTGCAGTTTTTGATTTCCACATAGCAGCGCCCGGTATCATTGTTTGACAGGAGCAGATCCAGACGGGAGTGTTTACCGGCTTTTACCTCGGGCCTGATGGTTTGATAGCCGTTAAGGGGGCTTACCTCGCCCGCACGGATCGCGGCGGCGACCAGCCGGTTTGGCACCAGGGTGTTCACCCCGACCAGGCTCTCCGGCATGTCAATGAGTTCCCACGTATACTTTAATTTCCGCCTGGGATTGTCATGGTAAGACAGGTATACCGGCCGGCCCGGCTGGCTGCAGCCGGTCATGCTGCCTGAATTCGGACAATGGGCAGTTACCTCGACACCGGAATCCAGGGTGACATCCGCCAGAAACCGTTTATACCGACGGAGAAGCGTGCCGGCATAAAGTTTTGGCCAGTATATCGCCTCGTTTTGCCTGGATTGCATATCGTTTGCGGCGGTTTTTAAGGTTTTTTCAGAAGCCATACATTTTTCCCGTCATTGATTGTTGTTTTTGAAACATAAATGTTTCAATGAGAAATCTTGAAACATGTTAAGTTGAATTAGAGCACTTTTGGGTAACTTAACCGTACTCGAAAAAATTAAAAGCCGATTACGAGTACGAGTACGAGTACGATTACGAATCAGTAGGGTGGATAAGCGATAGCGCATCCGCCAAATGCTTCGAGTTCACGGTTCACGGTTCACGGTTCACAGTTCGCCGTTTATAAGACTCAGTGGCTTTGGTAAAGGCTTCTAAGTAACTTCACGGGTTTTAGGTTTTGGGTATTAGGTATTAAATTAATGAAATCAAGAATTTATGGTCGGCCCGGTGGCCGACCCTACGATGAATCGGGTTTTTCCCCATTCGTAGGGCGGGCCACCGTGCCCGCCTGAAAAATAGATAGAACAAATTTACCGTGCCTCAGTGCCTTTAAAGTTATTTTTAGGCTCGGTCCCGGGCAGCGGCCCGGGGGGAATACTTCTAAAAAAAACCATTTCCTTTAAGTCCCCCTTTTCGTAATTTATGATATTTGGCATGCAAATTGTAAGCCTTTTAGTCATAAACATCATGAAGGACACTTTTTTGAAAACCTGCAATGAAAACATCCAAAAAACCATTGAGCTTGCAGAAGCGATGCTGGATCTGGCCGAGAAGGGGGATTTGAATCGCGAAGATGTGGGCTGCGGTGTGCTCTACGGCATCCTTCGGGATGCCGCCTATCGGATCCGGAAAACCGCCGAGGCGGAGAAAGAAACACACATGCGCAAGGGCAAATGGATTTAACTGTTGGCATGTAAACAATTTGTATTGGAAAAATCAATCTGAACCATTATTTTTTATCAAGAACGCTGGCGGATTGGCCATACAACTTAAAACGGCCGGCGCCCGGCCGAGGGCCGGGACTTTTAATTTAAACTGATTTTGTAACCCATTGTTCTTAAGGAGGAGAATCATGACGCAACACCTGGAAGTCTATAAATGCGAACTGTGCGGCAACATTGTGGAGATGCTTCATGCCAGTGACGGCACCCTGGTCTGCTGCGACCAGCCGATGACGCTGATGAGCGAGAACACCGTGGATGCGGCAAAGGAAAAGCACGTCCCGGTGATTGAAAAAACCGACAAGGGAATTAAGGTAAAGGTCGGGGATGTGGCCCATCCCATGGAGGAGAAGCACTATATCGAGTGGATCGAGCTGATTGTGGATGGCAAGAGCTATATGCAGTTCTTAAATCCGGGGGATGCGCCGGAGGCGGTTTTCGAGATATCTGCCGGTCAAGTAACCGCCAGGGAATACTGCAATATTCATGGCCACTGGAAAAACAGTCAATAAGGGGGTGAGGATGATGGCCAGCTGGAAGTGCTCAAATTGCGGGTATACCTTCGAGGCGGACGCACCACCGAAGCAATGCCCGTCCTGCAAAGAAAAGTGTGAATTCGTGGACAATTCCTGTTATACGCCCGATTGCGAAGATAAAGGAATGGACGATCGGATCAAATCCAAACATTGAACCCAGAAGGTGAGACATGGCTAAAGCATTGGTCGCCTTTGCGACGCGTAAAGGGGAGACGGAAGTTATCGCCGGTCTGATCGCTGAAGGCATAAGGTTCTCCGGAATTGAGGTGGAAGCGGTCAACGCCAATACGATCAAGTCGGAGAAGGATCTCATGGGCTATGACGCCTATGTGTTCGGATCCGCAACCTATCACGGGGATATGATGCAGTCCATGAAGACGCTTCTTTTTATGGCTGAAAATGCCGAACTCTCCGGAAAAGTCGGCGGCGCGTTCGGCGCGTTCGGCTGGAGCGGGGAGGCCCCGGACCGGATCTATGATACGATGAAAAATATTTTCGGTATGGAGATGGTCAGCAATCCCTTGCGTTTAAAGGCAAGTACGCTTGGCGGCGGGATGAAAATGGCTCAGGACTACGGCCGTGAAATCGCGGCCAAACTGCAATAAGCATCGATTTTACCCAATGCACGCTCACCGGCAGTGCCTGATGAGCGGACTGGAGCAATGCATGCGGAAAATAATTTTGATTCTGACCGCATCGGCAGTTATAACGGCAATGAGTGTCGCCGTTTTATCAGCGGCACAGGAAAGCGCACAGGAAACCATTGATAAGGGGGCGGCCGAGATGAAGCTTGAAAGCGGCCGTCTTCCGGCCTCTCCGTTTCCCCATCGACTGCATCAGGAAACGCTTGATGACTGCAATGTCTGTCACAACATGTTTCCGCAAAAGCGCGGGGCCATACAGAAGCTGCAGGAGCAGGGCAAACTCAAGAAGCAGCAGGTTATGAACAAAAACTGCATTGCCTGCCACAAGGAAAGAAAAAGGGCCGGAGAATCATCCGGCCCCGTATCGTGTACGGACTGCCACTCCCGGTAAGCCGTGCCGAATGCCGGTCCCGAATCGCCGAATGCAAGGAGAACAAATATTTATGCAAAAATACGTATGTTTAGTTTGCGGATATGTTTATTATCCCGAGCGGGGTGATCCGGACAATGAAATTCCTCCGGGAACTGTCTTTGATGAACTGCCCGAAAAATGGGTCTGCCCGGTTTGCCAGGCGACCAAGGATCAATTCGAAGTCAGCGACAACTTTATTTTCGGCCATTAGTTAAATACCTTATTAATTCCAATCAAACGAGGAGGGCTTTATGGACAGATATGTATGCCAGGTCTGCGGTTATGTTTATGATCCGGAACAGGGTGATCCGGATAGCGGGATTGAGCCCGGTACATCTTTTGAGAATCTGCCGGATGACTGGGT
>JBKHAE010000137.1:0-7812 GCA_046543065.1 Desulfobacterales bacterium
AACAAAGGGGGATTTAGGGGGATTTTCATCATGGCCTAATACAAATCCCCCCAATCCCCCCTTTTTCAAAGGGGGGCTCAGGTGATAGCCTTTTTCAAAGGGGGCTCAGGTGGCGGCCCTTTTCAAATTGGGCGCAAGTAGGGCGGGCCACTGTGCCCGCCTGAAAAATAGATAGAACACAATGTCATTAAGTGCAGCATTCCGCACCTGTCATTTCGAGGAACGACAGTGACGAGAAATCTTAAAAAATCTTGCAATTATAAGATTTTTCGCTGCCGCTCGAAATGACAACCGGGCCAATTTTCAGCCTTAAGTTAATGGCATGGAGATAGAACAAATTTCCCGTGCCTCAGTGCCTTTAAAGTGATTTTAGACTCAGACTCGATCCGGGGCATCGCCCCGGATTTTTTGACGGCTCGGCTGCTTAAGCCGGCACGGTGAGCACCGGAACATCCGTGCACCGGAGCACCCGTTCGGCCACGGAGCCGAAATCAAAGTGGCTCTCACGGCCCCGGTTGGCCATTATCACCATGTCTGCCTTTTCTTTTTTGACCAGATCCAGAATTTTCTGAGACGGGTCCCCCACATCAATATGCCGGATATAGAGGGGGCAGCTCTCGAGAAATTTCTCACAGAGCTCATCCAGTCGTTTCTCAGCGGTTTCCCGCTCCCACTCGCGCATACGCTTGAAGTCCTCTTCCGGGTTGGTATCGCCGTAGGCGGCGCCAAAAGCCACGTATTCCTTTAATACATAGAGGATATGGATTTCCGCCTGGTACTGCTGGGCAAGCGAGGTTACATAGGGCAGCGCCTTGGATGCATTTTCGGACAAGTCCGTTGGCCAGACAATTTTTTCAATTTTCATGGAATCCCTCTTTTTTTGCTGAAAGATTAATAGGTGTTAAATTTTAAATCCTTGGCTTAAACCAAGTGCTTAACTTTTTGCTGTATTTTATATCATATCCGCGGAGGCTAAAAAAGTTATAAAATGCTTCAAATCAGAAAACGCCGCTGAAGCGCCAAACGGGCCTGCCGGCCCCGGATTCGATTTGCCCCGGCGTTGAATGCGGGCGAGCCTCGCAGGTTCGGTTAAGCGAAGCGGAACCCAACATGGCTACTCATCCGTCAATCCGTATTCACGGGCCATTTCCCTGTCAAAATCCGCCTTTCTGGAAGGGCATCCTTTGCGCGGGCAGAGCTGACAGTTAAAAAAGGTGACTTCCGTGGGGAAAAATATCCCTGACTCGGTTTTGCCGGGATGCATGAGCATGCTTGGCAAAAGCCGCACCCCGATGGCCCCTTCCACATCGCCCAGCAGGGAAAACAGGGGCCGCTGCTGGGCAAGTGGCCAGTCCTCGAGCGAGCCCACGTTCATATAGGAAAGCTTGTCTATTGCGTACTGATCCTGCAGGCGGGTCTGAAGACTTTGTATGGCGTCCTGCAGGGCCACGTTGGCAATGGTGTCCAGATAATATTGTTCAAGATAATCATCCCGGGCCCTGGCTGCTTCCTCCAGTTCCGCCCCGATGGTGACGACAAAGGGGAAAACCCGTTGTGCGGATTCCAGGTTTTTTCTAAGCACCCGGCTTTCCAGGCGCACCCCTTTGATAATGACCGCATCATCTTCCTTTTCCTGAATATAGCAGGCTTTGTATGCACATCGGGGCCGGATGAGCGCTGCCGCCTGATCCGCCATGGCCTGAACCTCCTCCCGTTCCCGGCTCTCTGCATCCAGACGCAGGCGATTTTGGATTTCCGCGGTGTTCATCTGCCACTGCAGGTTGTCTATAATTTTCATCAGTCTCCGTTTAAGGGACGCCCTTTATATATTTATATTTATGGTTTGGACCTGCCGCGTTTATTGAATGTAAAAATATAAAGGGCGTCCCCAGATGTTAAATCATCAACGACCTGAGAAAATCTTCGCCCCTGCGCACTTCAATGTCCTGCTTTTTGCGTTCCTGCTTCAAATGCAGCACCACCTGCATTGCCGGGATATCATACCGCCGGGAAAAATTGACCAGCCCCCGGCCGGGCTTTTTATCGGTGCGCTTGACTTCGATCAGCCGCCGGGGCTGATTGTCTTCTGTGAGGCAGAAATCCACCTCAGCCCCGTCCCGGGTGCGGACATAATGCAAAGCAGCGGCCCGGCCCTGCATGTCCACGCAGCCGCAGACATGCTTTAACAAGCACAAAGCCGCCATATTTTCAAAACGGGCACCTTCATCCCCATTGACCAGGGCGGTATCATAAAAATAGATTTTGGGCGTCTTCACGATGGAACGGGCGATATTTTTGGCATATGGAGTTACCCGGAAAACAATGAACAGCGATTCCAGCACCTGGATATATTTTTTCACGGTGTTGGGCGCGACCCCCGCGTCTTCGGCCAGCGACTGATAAGACACCGGCGAGCCTGTCCGGGACCGGAGCAGTTCCAGAATCAGTTGAATGGCTTTAAAGTCATGAATTTTTTCAAAATCAAGGATATCTGTCCGAACCAGACCGTCTAAGTACTGCATCCGCCAGCGGTTTGCGTCCCTGGCCTCAACAGCCAGAAGCGGCTCAGGAAAACCGCCCCGCTCCAGAAACCGGGCCATGTCCACGGATTCACCCACATGACCGGCCTCCGCCGGCGAAAACGGCAGCAGCCGGTGTCGGAAAAACCGACCCGCCAGTGAATCACCGCTCTGCCGAAACGCCTCCAACCGGGCGCTGCCGGTGACAAGAATCCGCATCCCTGGCGGCCGGGTGTCATAAACCCCTTTGATATAATTCTTCCAGCCATTCATCTTGTGGAGCTCATCGAGGATCAACAATTCCGTGTCTTCCAGCCAGGCCTCTTTTTTAATGATATCGCGATCCCCGACACTGTCGTAATTCAAATACACACTGCGCTCAAAAGACCGGGCAATCTGCCTGGCCAGCCAGGTCTTGCCCACCTGCCGCGGCCCGGTGATAAAAACCATCTTTTTTTCAAGATCGTTTACAATGGCGCTTTTCTGCTGACGCTCCATGACAATGTATTCCAAGGAAAAAAGGATTTACGACAATTATGCACGCCATTGCAGAAATGTCAAGGCAATTCCGCAATACCTTGCAGAATTGCCGGAAAGAAAGAAGGCGTTTCTATGGTTTGGACATGCAGCGTTCATTAAATGTAAAAATATAAAGGGCGTCCCTCTCGTCCCCCAGTGGCTTTTCAAAACGGCACAATATCAGCAAAGCAGTGGACAAAAAACTGCGGTCAATCAATCATGAAATCCCCCCAGCGGCCAAGATGAACAATCTTGAAGGGGCATATGGGGGGTTTCAGCCCAAACCGGCCGTAGAAGTGATTCTTGTGGCAATGAAGCCGATTGCAAAGGAATCCTATACCGCACAGGCAATGGATAACGGCAAAGGCGTCACGTGGCTGGATGACTGCCAGATACCTTATGCACAAGAAGAAAGGAGCAAAAAAAGTGACTTAACCGGGCGGGTGCCTGCCAACCTGTTGGTTTCAGACGATGTCCTTGACGATGGCATTACCAGGGAAGGTGGGTATTTTCCGGCAAAAAGAGGTAAGACTATGTATTTCGGCCTAGATGGACTCCAGAGCAAACGAAACGGAAAGATAAAAGACAGCGGAAAATATTCCAAATTCTTCTCGCTTGATGCCTGGACCTTTCAAAACCTTCCCTTTTTAATTGCAAACAAGGCTTCCACAAAAGAAAAGAACACCGGTCTGGAATCCTTTGAAGAACAAATTATCCTGGGAAGGGATTTTGGACAGGATCAGCGGAACAACCCATATAAAATCCGGCCGGTCAAGAGACACAATCTCCACCCCACAGTAAAACCGATTGCCCTGATGGCTTATTTGGTCACCTTGGGCAGCCGAGAAGGAGACCTTGTATTGGACCCGTTTTGCGGGACAGGAACGACAGGGCTTGCCTCCGTTATTTTAAACCGAAGATCTGTCGGCATCGAGGTTGATGACCACTTTTGCAAGATTGCAGAACAAAGACTCCGATACTATGAGGAGAGAATGTCGCGATTAAATTAAACCACTACTTTCCATAACCATACGATCCTGTTGTCCGAGGGGCCTCGATGTCATGAGGCTCCCGGATAATCGGGATTAAAGAGTTCCAAAGCTGCTCTTCACGCATAACCCCCCTATAACTCAAGTTTTTTTTGATTGACACCTTGGGGGACATTGTTCATAATGACCCTTCCCATGTTTTCTTCATCTCTTTTGTTGCCGTTATTTGATTATGATGAAATACCCTTTACCCCTGAGCAAGTCGATCAGGAGACTGCCCCATGGCGTTAACAAAATCCCAAATCGTAAAACAGGTCAACGACCTTGGCTTTTCCAACAAACAATCTGCCGAAATTGTCGAGAACCTTTTGGAAATAATTAAAACCAGCTTGGAAAACGGTGAAGACGTGCTTGTTTCCGGGTTCGGGAAGTTTTGTATAAAAGAAAAGGCCCCCAGGCGAGGGAGAAACCCGGCCACGGGTGATGATTTGATTCTGGATGCTCGACGGGTGGTGACGTTTAAGCCGTCCGGGAAGTTGCGGGATCGGATTAATGGTTCGGGATAAAAGGTTGCTGGGTTGCCAGAAGCATTGGCACTTGGAATGGACGAACGGTTGCCTTTTTCTGGCGACGATTCGGAATCGTTCAATCGGTTGAACAGGGGTGAGAAAATATATCGACAATGTGCACAATTGGACGGGATTTCGCCGCGAGCCATAATAGCCGTAGTCTTCAGATTAGCTGCTCAAACACCGACAGTCTCCCTTTGCTTTAATCTGCCGATATCGTGCCGAAAAAATTGATCTGGATGGAAGCAAATTCGGCAAAATTTTGTCCCGGGAAAAATCAAAATCAGGGTTTTCGTTCGGCCACTAATTACCAAATATAATAGCATGATAGTGTCCCGATCATACCTAAATTGAGCGATTCGATCGATTTTTACCAAGTCAATGCCGGTGGAAAAATCTGTAATGCGGCATTATAATCTTAAATAAATTGTGAGTCCAAAAATTCTCTTAACCGATCAGGAGCTTTCAATAGTGGTTCGAAACGCCCGAACAGGCCGAAATACGGATGACAAAGCACCCTGGGCCAGAACCTTTGAGGAGATCGCTGAACATTGCGGGGTTTCTACAGGCAAAGGGCTGCCCAGCCGGGAAGCGGAAAAGCGCCTGGAGCAATACGGGCCGAACCAGCTGGAACAGAAAAAAGGTAAAAGTGCCTGGAAAATCCTGGTGGAGCAGTTCACCAGCCTGATCATGTTCTTTCTTGGTCTTGCCGCCGTCCTGTCTTTTGCCTTCAGCCAGTGGGTCGACGGCATCGCTATTATTGCCGCCATGCTGATTAATGCGGTGATCGGATTTGCCACAGAATTCAAGGCAATGCGCACCATGGAGGCGCTGACCCGGGTCGACAGGCGAAAGAGTCAAGTACTCCGGGATGGTAAACTCCGCAAAATCGATGCATCACAACTTGTTCCCGGTGATGTCGTCCATATCGCCAGCGGAGACGTTATTACCGCCGATGTCCGGCTTTTTGAAAGCGCAAAACTCCAGATCAACGAGTCGGCCCTGACCGGGGAATCCCTTCCGGTGGGAAAGGGGATCGACCCGGTCGAAAAGAGCGCACCACTGGCCGAACGGTCCAATATGATATACAAGGGAACCGCGGTGACCATGGGCTCGGGCAAGGGAATCGTGGTGGCCACCGGCATGGACACGGAAATCGGCACCATCAGTTCCCTTACTGAAGAAGCCGAACAGGAATCCGATCCCCTGGAGACGCGCCTCAATAAGCTGGCCAGGAAGCTCATCGGCGCGATCGTGGTAATCGCAGCCCTGACCGGAATTTCGGGTCTGATGTCCGGCCGGGAACTTTTCCTCATGGTGGAGACCACCATCGTGCTCATCGTGGCCGCCATTCCGGAGGGGTTGCCGGTGGTGGCCACAGTGGCCCTCGCCCGCGGGATGTACCGGATGATGAAGCGAAATGCACTGGTCCGGCGGCTTTCCGCTGTGCAGACCCTTGGGTCGACCAATGTCATTTTTTCTGACAAAACCGGCACATTGACCGAAAACCAAATGACGGTCACCCGGCTGGTGCTGCCGGACAAGATCATCGAAGTCAGCGGCGAGGGACTCGATACCGAGGGCGCTTTCACCGTCGAGGGGCAGGAAATATCGGTTTCGGAAGAGACGCTGTCCTACCGGCTGATTGAAACCGGGATGCTCTGTTCCAATGCATCGCTGCGGGGAGATAATGGCATAAAAGAGGCGATCGGAGACCCGATGGAAGTCGGCCTCCTGGTGGCGGGCAGAAAGGCCGGCTATACGCGCGCGGCGCTGATCGATGACAAGCCCGAGACAAAGGAAGTCGCCTTTGACCCGGAAGTCAAAATGATGGCCACCTATCACGAGACCGGTTCCGGCTACCTCGTGGCGGTCAAGGGCGCCCCCGAGGCGGTGCTCGAGGTCTGCACGGCTGTCGGCGAAGAAAAAGACAGTCTTTCGGATGACCAACGGGAGGAATGGCGGAAAAAGAACGAGGAAATGGCCGAAGACGGGCTTCGGATCCTGGCATTTGCGACCAAGATTGTTGATTCCACGGATGTTGAGCCGTATTCGGATTTGACCCTGCTCGGGTATGCCGGCATTTACGACCCGCCCCGCAGGGAGGTGGTCCCGGCCATCGAAAAGTGCAAGAAAGCCGGGGTCAAGGTGATCATGGTCACCGGAGATCAGGCGGTTACCGCCGGGAACGTCGGGCGCGCTGTCGGCCTGATTGAAGCCGAAGAGAAAAAACCGCTGTTGATCAGCGGTGCCGAGCTCGCCCTTCCCGACGAACTCGATGACCAAAAACGCAACCGGATCGTCAAAAGCTCAATTTTCTATCGGGTTTCGCCCAAGCAGAAGCTCGACCTCATTACGACCTACCAGCAGGCGGGCAGCATAGTCGGCATGACCGGCGACGGGGTAAACGACGCCCCGGCACTTAAAAAGGCGGATATCGGCATTGCCATGGGAAAACGCGGCGAGCAGATCGCCAAGGATGCAGCCGATATCATTCTCCAGGACGATTCGTTTGCCACCATCCTGGTGGCCATCGAGCACGGGCGGGCGATCTTCAATAATATCCGGAAATTCGTAATCTATCTGATTTCCGGCAATATGGGCATGATCCTGATCGTAGGCATCGCAGCAGTCTTAAACACGCCACTTCCCCTGCTGCCACTGCAGATTCTTTACATGAACTTCATCAATGACGTGTTTCCCGCCCTGGCGCTCGGCATGAGCGACGAGGGGCCCGATGTGCTCGAACGGCCGCCCCGTGATCCCGGGGAACCGATTCTGACCCGGCACAACTGGTACACCATTATCTTCTACGGGGCGATCATCGCTGCATCGGTACTTGGTGTGTTCTGGGCCGCGACCTACCACTTCGACCTTTCCAAAACCGAGGCGGTGACCGTGTCGTTTGTCTCCCTGGCCTTCGCAAGGCTGCTGCACGTGTTCAACATGCGCGACACCCGCTCGCGGCTCTGGGACAACCAGGTGATAAGAAACCGGTATGTCTGGGGGGCGCTTGTGATCTGCCTGGTCCTGATCGGCATCGCTTTTTCCGTACCGGTCCTTTCCGACGTCCTGGGGCTTTCCATGCCGGGGGCAACCGGCTGGGTCCTTATCGCCGTCGGGGCCTTTGCGCCGCTGGTCATCGGCCAGTGCGTCAAGCCGCTGGTCCGCCGGCTGCCGCAAAAATGGCATATCGATTAGCACGTCCGAAATACA
>JBKHAE010000028.1:0-34220 GCA_046543065.1 Desulfobacterales bacterium
TTCATAGCAGTCTTTGTTGAGTTTTTTGGTAAATTCCCGGATTTTAATGCCCATGGGGCAGACCCGCTCACAGGCCCCGCAGTCCGTGCAGCGGCCGGCGCAGTGGTAGGCCCGCAGCCAGTGAAAGGTGCGCACGTCAATGGGATCCTGGCCTTTACCCACCCACTGGGGATCGGATTCGTCCACAAAGCAGAGCGGGCAGTAGCAGAGCGGACAGGCGTTGCGGCAGGCGTAGCAGCGGATACAGGTGGAAATGAGATCCTCGAAGTAGTCCCATTTTTCATCCGGGCTTTTGCCCTCGATTTCGTGGACCGAGGCGAACATGTCCGTATCCGTCTGCTCTTCCACCGGGTCGGCAATCATTTCATCGTATATCACGGGATTGCGGTGGCTGCAGTCGGCACAGTTCTGCTGCAGAACATCCGCCTTGTTAAAGCTCTGCGATCCATTACTGGTTTTTACCGTGATGGTCCCACCGTCTTCTTCCACGTCCGTAATTTCGCCGTCCACCATTTTCGGGAGCTTATGCCGGTCCACCATGCCGGTGCAGGGCACGCCGATGATATAGACCTGATCCCGGCGGATCTTGTTTTCCACGATATGGTTGGCGATATTTCTGGAGTCGCAGCCCTTGGCCACAACACCGACCTTTTCCTCGCGATCCATCAGGTAGTTGGCCAGATTCAGGCCGCAGTGGCTGTCCCATATAAACTGTTCAGCGTCGCCTGCGGCCTTGGCATAATGCGGCTGGTTCATCATGGGCACGCTTCCTTTGCGGAAACCGATGACAAAATCGACCGTGCCGTCATTTAAAAGCCGTTTGGCGACTTCTTGTATTTTATCCGTGTATGTCGTCATCTCTATTCAACCCTGGGTTCGGTTTTTACGTATTTTTTTTCCGGATTCAGTGATTTGACTTCTTCGGTAATATTTTTGACCACGTCAACAAATTTTGTGGACTCCGCTGAGGAGATCCAGGAAAACTGGACCCGGCCGGGCTCGATCCCCGTATGTTCCAACAGGTTTTTTAGGAGTGCGAATTTTCTTCTGGCATAGTAATTACCTTCCAGGTAATGGCATTCACCGGGATGTCACCCGGAGACCCAGACGGCATCCGCCCCCTGACGAAGCCCCGCCAGAATGAATTTGGGACTCATCCGGCCGGTGCAGGGAATTCGGATAACCCGAATATTCGGCGGGTATTCCATCCGGCTGACACCGGCCAGATCGGCGGCGCCATAACTACACCAGTTACACAAAAAACTTAAAATTTTCGGTTCCTTCTCAGCCATTTTAATCGGTCTCCTTCTTAGCCCCCGGCCGTATATGCCGCCCGGGGGTTGGTATCAGCTATATCGCTTCCTCATTCATTTCATAGATCTGAGACATGATCTGGTCGGTATCAAACCCTTTCAGGTGAATCGCCCCGGACCGGCAGGAGGCTACGCAGAGGCCGCAGCCCTTGCAAAGCGCCGGGTTAATCTGAGCCTTACCGGCGAACCGGCCGTCTTCAACAAAAGATGGCGCGGCATATGGGCAGATGGACACACAAACGCCGCAGGCGGCGCATAATGTCGGATCAATTTCTGCGATATTGCCGCTACTGTAAAGTTTGTCCTTAGATAGCAGGGTGACCGCCCGGGAAACTGCTGCCTTCGCCTGGGCAATGGACTCATCAATGGGTTTCGGATAATGCGCCATGCCGCACAAAAACACGCCGTCGGTGGAGAATTCCGCAGGCCCAAGCTTTGCATGGCGCTCGATAAAGAACCCGTCCTCGTTCATGGGGACTTTAAAGAAGTTGGCGAACTTTTCATCCGCGCATGGGAGGATGGCCGTGGCCAGGGTCAACAGATCCACGTTCAGCTCAACAGGCCGGTTTAAAATATGGTCGGTCACGGTAATGGAAATTCCGTCGTCCTTGACCGCCACCTTGGGCTTGTCCTCTAAGGAGAAGCGGATGAAGATCACGCCCTCCTGGCGGGCCTGCTTGTACAGGTATTCCTTCTCGCCGTAGGTGCGGATATCCCGGTACAGAATGTAGACGTTCATATCCGGGTTGCGGCGCTTGAGTTCCAGCGCGTTTTCAATGGAGTGGGTGCAGCAGACCCGGGAGCAGTACATGCGCCCCGGTTCCCGGGAGCCCACGCACTGGATGAACGCGGCGCTCTCTGCCTTTTCAAGTGCGGGATCGTTTTCGTTGAATTTTTTGTCCAGCTCCAGGGCGGTAAGTATCCGTGAATCCTCGCCGTAGGCGTATTCATTGGGCGTGTAGGGCACCGCGCCGGTTGCAAGCACAGCCACGCCGTGATCGAGTGTTTCCCGGTTGCCGTTCTGCGAAAGTGTGGTCTGGAAATTGCCGACAAAACCTTCCACGTTTTCGATCCGGGTGTTTAAGTGCAGATTGATCCGGTCATGGCTTTTGACGCTTGCCACCAGTTTTTCCAGGTTCTCCGGAACCGACTCGCCCTTGGCGGTATGGTAGAGGTTGACCGCCTGGCCGCCCAGGTGATCGGTTTGTTCGATCAGATGCGTCTCGAATCCCTGGTCCGCCAAGCTCTTTGCGGCCGCCATGCCGGAGATGCCCCCGCCGACCACCATGCTCGTCTTGTTGATGGGCAGCTCGCTTTCCTGCAGAGGCTCCATGCGGGCCACCTTGGCCACCGCCATGCGGACCAGATCCTTGGCCTTTTCAGTGGCCATCTCCGGGTTGTTTTTATGTACCCAGGAGTCGTGGTTGCGGATATTGGTCATTTCAAACAGGTATTTGTTGAGCCCCGCATTGATAAGCGTTTCCTGGAACAGGGGCTCGTGTGTTTTCGGGGTGCAGGCTGCCACAACAATCCGGTTTAACCCTTTTTCCGCAATGATTTCCGACATCGCGTCCTGGGTGTCCTGGGAACAGGAGAACAGGTTTTCGTCCACGAATTCCACGTAGGGCAGTTCTTTGGTGTACTCCACGACCGCGGGCACATCCACGACGCCCGCGATGTTGATGCCGCAGCGGCAGACAAAAACCCCGATTTTCGGGCGTTCTCCAATGACGTTCCGTTCAGGCACCACCTCTTTTTCCTTGGTCCGGGTGTTGCGCGCCTCGGCCAGGGTCTCGGCCGCGGCTGCAGCCGCCGCGCTGGAGTCGATGACCGACTGGGGAATGTCCTTGGGTCCCTGGAACGCGCCGCAGGCAAAAACACCCTCCCTGGATGTGGCCACCGGCGAGAAGGTCTGGGTGTTGCAGAAGTTGCCCGGAGAAAGCTCGACACCCGTTCGCTGGGCCAGGTCGATCAGCTCCGGTGAGATTTCGAGGCCAATGGAGAGCACCACCAGGTCGAAGCGCTCGTCCAAGAGCGTGCCGTCTTCAGCCACGTAGCGAAGTTCGAGCTCATCGGAGCCGGCGACCGGATTGATGGTATGGATCCGGCTGCGCACAAAGTTGACCCCGCTCTTGTTCTTGGCGTCATCATAGAATTTCTCGAAGTCCTTGCCCGGGGTCCGCATGTCCATGAAAAAAATGGAGCAGTCCAGATCGTCCCCGGCATGCTCCTTGGCAATGACCGCCTCCTTGATGGCGTACATGCAGCAGACCGAGGAGCAGTAGGCGTTGTTGCAGCGGTTCATATCGCGCGAGCCCACGCACTGGAGCCAGGCGATACGCTTGGGATCCTGGTGATCGGAGAGCCGCACCAGGTGACCGCCCGTGGGCCCGGAGGCAGACAGCATCCGTTCCATTTCCATGGAAGTGATGACATTCGGGTGATCATAATTGTAAAAATCCAGCTTGGAGGGGTCATAAGGCTCAAAGCCGGGGGCCAGGATCACTGAGCCCACATCCAGTTCCACGGTCTCGTCTTCCGTGGTGTGATCAATTGCATTGACCGGGCAGATGTCCGAGCAAATCTGGCAGCCGCCGGTTTTAAAATGCATGCACACATCCCGGTCAATGGCCGGGGTGTTGGGAACAGCCTGGGGGTAGGGGACATAGATGGGTTTGCGGCCTTTCAGCCCCACGTCGTATTCGGACTTGATCATCTCGGGCTTTTTCGTTGTAATCAGCTCGTTGATCTTGTCCAGGGTGATGTGGCCGGTGGGGCAGAGAAACGCGCAGGCCCCGCAGGCCTGGCAGATATCGGTCTGTGCGGAAAAGGGCGTGTCCACTTTCATGTCCAGGCCCCGGTTGGTCAAGGTGATGGCGCTGTTCCCCATCCGCTCGCAAACCCGGGTGCACAGGCCGCAGAGAATGCAGGTGTTGTGTTCTTCAACAAATCGCGGTTTTTCAATACCATATTTTTTGGCCAGTTCCTGAATAACCGGGACATCCGCGCATCTGGCCAGCAGCATTTCCACGATAAGTTTGCGGCCCTCATGCACGGTTTCAGTGTCCGTCTGGACTTCCATGCCTT
This sequence comes from Desulfobacterales bacterium, assembly GCA_046543065.1. Classification (GTDB taxonomy): domain Bacteria; phylum Desulfobacterota; class Desulfobacteria; order Desulfobacterales; family Desulfosalsimonadaceae; genus M55B175. The sequence continues at coordinate 4,401 of JBKHAE010000028.1, forward strand.
CCCAGATGGGGTAGTTGCAGGCGGTGACAAACTTTGTCCGCCGGCCGTCAAACATTTCAACCGTGCAAAGCCGGCACATGCCTGCCGGATCAAGGGCTTTATGGTTGCAGAGCGTGGGGATATAAACCCCGTAATTTTCCGCTACCTTGAGAAGATATTGGCCTTCCTCGCCTTGAACCGTCTGCCCGTTCAGCTTGAAAGTAATCATATCTGGTCATATCCTTCTTATTGGTTACCGGATAACAACTGCATCAAATTTGCAGACATCATAGCAGATGCCGCATTTGATACATTTATCCTGATCGATTATATGGGGTTTTTTCTTTTTTCCAGTAATCGCTTCCTGCGGGCATTTTTTGGCGCACAGGGTGCAGCCGTTGCAGGCTTCCGGATCGATTTCATAATGGAACAGCGGCTTGCAGATGCCGGCCGGGCACTTTTTGTCCCGGATATGGGCCTCGTATTCATCGCGGAAATATAAAATCGTAGTAAGCACCGGATTGGGGGCGGAGGTGCCTAAACCGCAGAGCGAGAATTTCTGCATCATGCTGCCGATCTCTTCGAGCATCTCGATGTCGCCCTCCTTACCGTTGCCTTCACAGATCCGGCTTAAAATATCCATCATCTGTTTGAGGCCTTCCCGGCAGGGGTTGCATTGGCCGCAGGACTCGTCCACCAGAAATTCAATGAAGTAACGGGCCACATCCACCATGCAGGTATCCTGGTCCATGACGATCATGCCGCCGGAGCCCATGATGGAACCCAGTTTGGTTAATTCGTCAAAATCCACCGGCGTGTCCAGAAATTGTTCCGGAATGCAGCCGCCGGACGGCCCGCCGGTCTGAACCGCCTTGAATTTTTTGTTTTTGGGGGTGCCGCCGCCGATATCAAAGATGATTTGGCGGAGCGTGGTTCCCATGGGAACCTCCACCAGTCCGGTATTGATGACCTTGCCGACCAGTGAGAAAACTTTGGTTCCCTTGCTGTATTCCGTCCCCATGGAAGCATACCATTGCGCGCCCTTGTTAATGATCAGCGGTACATTGGCCCATGTTTCCACATTGTTGAGATTGGACGGACTGTCGCGGAAGCCTTTTTCGGCAGTATGCACGTATTTTGCCTTGGGCCGGCCCGGGTTGCCTTCCAGGGAGGCCATTAAAGCGGTAGATTCACCACAGACAAAAGCTCCGCCGCCTTTACTGATGTGCAGATCAAAGTCAAAGCCGGAACCGAGGATGTTTTTACCCAGCAGTCCCATTTCGTGGGCCTGGTTTATGGCGTTTTTGAGGTTGGCCACTGCCAGCGGATATTCATGGCGGACATAAACGTAGCCGTCATGGGAACCCATGGCAAACGCGCCGATGATCATGCCTTCGATAATGCAATGCGGGTTTCCTTCCAGCAGGCCTCTGTCCATATATGCGCCGGGGTCGCCTTCATCGGCATTGCAGATTACATATCTGGGGCCTTCATGTTTGCTGACCGAGGCCCATTTGATAGCTGCCGGAAATCCGCCGCCCCCGCGGCCCCGCAGGTTTGCCTCCTTGACTTCGGCGATGATTTCCTGCGGCTTCATTTCAAACAAGGCTTTTCCCAGGGCTTTGTACCCCCCCACGGCCAGGTAGCTGTCAATATTGTTGGGGTCGATCAGCCGGTTTTTGCCGAAAATGGAGCGGGTTTGAAGTTTGTAAAAAGGAACGTCTTCTTCCTTGACGATCCTATTCTTTGTTTTCGGATCCTTGAAAAGCAGTTTTTCAGCCGGTTCATTGTTAACAAGGGTTTTTTCAACAATCTCGGGAATGCTTTCAAGTTTGAGTTTTGGATAAAAGATGCCGCCTGGATCCACCACCATGATCGGCCCCTGTTCGCAGTAGCCGTGGCAGCCCGTCAGCCGGATTTCAAATTTGTCCGCCACACCGTGTTTTTCCATTTCCGCTGTCAGGGCGTCGCGTATATTATCGCTTCTGTGAATGATGCACCCGGGGCCTGCACAAAGCGATATAAGCCCTTTATCCGGGCTTTCTGCCTTATCTTGCAGGTTTTTTATGTATTTATCCAGCGCCTCTTTATTGTCAAATTTAACCATGGCTGAGTAAAACCTCCGTGACCAATGCCGTTAAGAGGCATTATTTTTGTAGTCGTCAATAATATTTAAAACACTGGTACGATCAAGGCCGCCATGCATATCCTTGTTGACCGTAATTACGGGCCCTGATGCGCAGCATCCGAGGCAGCGGACGGTTTCCAAAGTAAACAGACCGTCTTCTGTGGTTTCAGCAGTTTTAATGTTTAATTGATCCGCCAGTGCATCAATTATTTTTTCTGCCCCCCGGACATGGCAAGCCGTGCCGGTACAGACGTGGATGATGTATTTTCCACGGGGCTCAAGGCTGATGGTTTTGTAGAAGGTAGCGACACTGTAAATGTGGCTTTGCGAAAGGCCCAGTTTTTGAGCCAGGACCGGAATGCATTCCGGGGCGACAAAATTGTAAAGCTCATTAATATCCTGCAGAATCATTAGCAGCGATTCCTTGTCGCTGTCGTATTTATCAACAATCTCGTCTATTTTTTGCCAATCAATCTTGATCGTTTGTTCCATGGCAGGGGAATCCTTTTTTGCCGTGTTATTTTGGATCATTTGGGAGTTGTGTTAATTCGCCGGAATTGTCTGAGTAACCGGGCAGTTCTCGATGCAGGCCCCGCACCCCGTGCAAAGGTCCATGTTGACGCTTCTCGCCTTTTTCTTGACCTTTACTTTGAAGTTTCCGGGTTTGCCTTCGATGGCTTCCAGATCCGCGTATGTGATCAACTCGATGTTTAAATGCCGGCCGACCTCGACCAGTTTCGGTGAGATAATTCACATGGCGCAGTCGTTGGTCGGAAAGGTCTTGTCCAGCTGGGACATGACCCCCCCGATCGAGGGACTTTTTTCCAAAAGGTAGACATAGTATCCCGAATCAGCCAGATCCAGCGCTGATTGCATGCCTGCGATACCACCGCCAACGACCAATACGGAACCGATCGTTTCTTGTGCCATAATTTTCTCCTGAAAGAATAGAATTAAACAAAAAAAATAAATCTTTCCAAACGCTTGTCAAAATTTTTGGAAGTATGATTTTGAGAATAAGCTAATTTGATATCCATTCTTTTTAATCTTGTCAATGAAATTTTAAGTCGTTATTCTTGCGAATAACCGTAAATATGAAGGCGTGAGAATTATTCCGTGGTAAACCCCTCCTACGAGATTAAACCGAAGATTGTCGTTATTGGCGGTCCGACCGGAATCGGCAAAACAGAGCTGTCTCTTAAGCTGGCAGAGACGTTTCATGGCGGTATTGTCAGTGCAGACTCCATGCAGATTTACCGTTTTATGGACATCGGTACTGCCAAGCCCGGCCCTGTTGAAAGAAAACGGGCGCTGCATTTCATGATTGACGTGGCGGATCCGGATGAGCCCTATGATGCGGCCCGGTTCGCCGGGGAGGCCCGGGACTGTATCGCTGAATTGACGGGCCGCGGGATGCTGCCGTTTGTTATCGGCGGAACAGGCTTTTATATCAATGCCTTGCTTTATGGGTTGTGCGAGGCCAGGCCCGCCTCTGCTGAAATCCGCAAACAGCTTCGCCGGGAATTGGAGATTAGCGGCAGCTGTGTGCTTTATGAGCGGCTGGCGGATTGTGATCCAGAGGCGGCAGGGCGGATTCATCCAAATGATAGTTATCGGGTGATTCGGGCCCTTGAAGTTTATCAGCTGACCGGCCAGCCCATGTCTGCCTATCAACAGGCCCATGGGTTCCAGGAACTCCCGTTTGATGCGCTTAAAATTTGCCTCACCATTGATCGCGAAATACTTTATGCGCGGATCAACCAGCGGGTGGACGAAATGCTTTCGCAAGGTTTGCTGGCTGAAGTTCGGGAGCTATTGGAGAAGGGATATTCAGCGGAGCTGAATTCAATGAAATCTATTGGATACCGTCATATGGCGGACTATATCCAGGGGCGGCTTGATTGGGAGGAGGCGGTTTCATTAATGAAAAGGGATACGCGAAGATATGCAAAACGGCAGCTGGTTTGGTTTAGAAAGGATCCCGGCTTTAAGTGGATGGCCCCCGGGGATACGGCGGCCATCGAAGCGGAAATCAGGGAATTTCTTGCGCGCGATACCCATGAGGTAAAGGTTTAGGCAGCCGAATGACGCCTCGGGGGCTTCTGCAGGTCCCCGAGGCGTCGGTTCACGGTTATGCCGCCAATGTCAGGGCATTTTCTGCTGCGTTCCGGATTTCATCCGGGGTAAATGGTTTGTGAAGGTAGTCGATAATGCCCAGGCGGGCGCTTTCCTTGGCGGTTTCAATGCTGGCATAGCCTGTAATAATAATAACCCGGGCCTCCGGTTGGGCCTCTCTTACGGCTTTCAAGAGTTCCAGGTCATTTACACCGGGAATTTTAAGGTCCAGCAGAACCAGGCTGTAAGAATTGGACTGAATCTGCTCAAGAGCTTCCGCTTTGGTCACCGCCTGATCGACTTCATAGCTCTTTTTGACCAGGATTTTTTTGATGTTGTTGTTGATGGTGACCTCATCATCTATAATCAGGATACGGTCTTCGGCTGCTTTCTGCGGGAACTCAACCACTTTGGCGGCCTGTTGCGCCGTTTTTTCGCGCATCATCTGCGCTACATTTTCCTTGAGCGTTTCATACGGCGGAACGGCCGTGCCGTCAAACCGCACATTGCTGGCGTATTCCGGGCCGGTAAGCGCTGCCACTTCCTCATAATCGAACGGCATGTCCACGCCGATTAACGTCTTCACCGATGGGCCCTTGGCTTTTTTGGCGGCTTTGCCTTTTTTGGCCTTTTTCTGCGGGCATTCCTGATTTTTCAGGCCCGCCTTGCAGGTTTTGCCGAGCTTGGCGAAGATCTCGCAGACCATTTGCCCTGTTTCGCAATAATTTTCCGGCTTTTTAACCTCAACCACCGGCATGTCGGAGTGGCCCAAGGTCTTGGTATACTCTTCTCCGGTATAGCGGGAGACTTCGTCAGTGTCAAAGGGCATGTCGGGCTCATGCGGCCGCTGTTTCTGCTCATCCCTCTGGACCGGGCTCTCTTCTGCTGTATTGCCTGCCGCCATTCGGGCTTTCAGTTGTTCGTAAGGCATGAAGGCAAATTCACTGGATTGCAGGTTATGTACATACTCCGGTCCCGTCACCGCTGCCACTTCTTCGTAATTAAAGGGCATGTCGATGCCGATTAGTTTTTTAACGTCCGGCCCCTTGGTCTTTTTGGCGGCTTTACCCTTTTTGGCCTTTTTCTGCGGGCATTCCTGGTTTTTCAGGCCTGCCTTGCAGGTTTTGCCGAGTTTGGCAAAGATGTCACAGACCATTTGCCCCATTTCGCAGTAGTTCTCCGGCTTCTTGACTTCAACGACCGGCCGGTCGGATCGGCTCAGGCTGTCCACATAGTCCTCTCCTGTGTACTTGGCCACTTCATCCGCATCAAAAGGCATGTCAACGCCGATAACATTCACTTTTTCCTTTTGCTCAGGCGATGTCGGAGCTTCTTCCAGTTCATCGGAGACGGCCATGTTAATAATGTTCCGGAGCTCATCAGGGGTAAAGGGTTTGGTAATGTAATCCAGCGCGCCAAGCTGCATGGCCTTGACAGCCGTGTCCGTAGAAGCATAAGCGGTCATGATCAGGGCCTTGGTCAGGGGCCAGTCTTTTTTAACCTGCTTCAGGAGTTCCAGGCCGTTCATGCCGGGCATCACCATATCAGAGATCAGAAGCGAGAATCGTTCCTCGGCCATTTTTTCAAGGGCTTCCTGGGCGCTTTCCGCCTGGGACACTTCAAAGTTTTGCTTTGAGAGAATTTTATTGACGTTTTCGCAGATATTTTTTTCATCATCGACCACCAGTATTTTTCTTTTTTCAGTCATGGCATCCTCCTTACTTATATGTTTGTATGGTAATTGGGTTTGATTTAATCTGTGTTGGGTTAATGTTTTTATTTTTGTCTATAAGGACTGCAGGTTTGGTGCCAAGTTGCGGAGTTTTGTGTAACATATTGAAAATTATAGAAAATTTTTTAATTTGGGGGCAGTGTATGGGCGGGTATTTGTATGAAATATATATGCAGGGAGTTAATAAGGAGTGCGTCTAACAGTAATTTTTCCTGGCAAGCATGCTGACAAGTAAAAAGTCCAATATCTGTGTTGCGCTGCATCCCTCGGAATTTCACGTACGATTAACTACTCTGCATTACTCGGAATTTGTGCACTTTGAGCTTGAATTTTTGGTTTTGCCATCCCAAAATCGCTTTTTACGAGACCATCAAGTATAAACGGGCATATAGATGTATAGGAAAGATATACGGATGTATAAATATCTTGAATTTGCTTAGAAAAAAAGAACCGTCCCGCTTGCGCCCAGCGCTAAAGACCAACGATTAGGCTACTTTTTCGGGGATTGAATACCGTATTTTTTCATCATGTTCTGGAAGTTGGGCCGCTGCAGTCCGGTTTGCCGGGCAGCCTGGGTAATATTCCAGTTATTTTTTTCAAGTGCATTCCAGATAAAATTCCGTTCAACCCGGGCAACAGCTTTCTGGCGAACTTCCTTTTTAATCCGTACAAGCTCCTCGTTGGTCTCCGGCACGTATGCGATCAGGCGCTCGATATCGCCGATATCACTTAAATGCGGCAGGTCCTGGATGGAAATATAGTCTGTTTCGCAGAGTATCACCGCCCGCTCAATCGTGTTGCGGAGCTGGCGGACATTGCCCGGCCAGTGGTAGTTCAGGAGGCGGTTGGCCGCCTCATCCTCAAATCCGGCAATGGCCTTTCCGCGGTCCCGGTTGAGCTGTTTGAGAAAATGATAGGCAATGGGTAGAATGTCACTCTGTCTCTCGCGCAAGGGCGGCAAATATATCGGATAAACATAGATCCGGTAATAAAAATCCTCGCGGAAAGATCCGGCATCCACCATTTGTTTGAGGTCTTTGTTGGTGGCGAAAATCAGGCGGACATCCACCCGGCGATGAGTGGTATCGCCGATCGGCAAAAATTCCCGGGTGTCCAGAAACCGCAGCAGTTTTCCCTGGATGTCCGGTGTGGTGTTGCTGATTTCATCGAGAAATACCGTCCCCGCATCCGCAAGCTGAAAAATGCCCGCCTTGTCTTTTTTCGCATCCGTAAATGCGCCCTTGCGATAACCGAAAAGTTCGCTCTCGAGCAGGTTGCCGCTCAGGGTGCCGCAGTCCACGCCGAAAAAGACTTTATCATGTCTATGGCTGTTGGCATGAATGGCGCGGGCGACCAATTCTTTGCCGGTCCCGCTTTCACCGGACAGCAAAACCGTCGCATCCGTGTCCGCCACTTTTCGGATCATGTCCACCACTTTTTTGATCTCCGGACTGCTGCCAATCAGCTGGTGGGATAAGACCGGCGGCCCCTGCGGGGATTGCATCAACTCTTTATTCTGCTGGTGAATGGCCTGCTCCTCTAAGGCCTCTGCAACAACATTGCGCAGTTCATCCGGCGTGAAAGGCTTGGACAGGTAATTGATAGCCCCCAGTTTCATGCTATCAACAGCAGATGGAATGCTTGCATATCCCGTTATGACAATGACCGCGGTATCCGGGGTATTCTCCCGGATCCATTTCAGGATTTCCACGCCGCTGACAGGGCTCATTTTGATGTCTGTTAAGACCAGGTCATACGGCTGATTGGACAACATCTCTATGGCGGTGCGGCCATCCATCGTGTAGTCGATGTGATAATTATTCTTGGCTAATATTCTTTGGCAGTTGCGGCATATGTGCGGTTCATCATCTATGACCAGAATCCTGGCGGCGTCTTTATTTGTCATGATTGTGAGAGCCTCCAGTTGGCAGAATAATGTCAAAACGGGTTCCTTTTCCGGGCTGGCTGTCAATTTCAATCCGCCCGCCGTTTTGTTCAACCAGGCTGTGAGTAATGGAAAGCCCCAGTCCCGTTCCGTCCTCGCGGGTGGTGAAAAACGGATCAAATATTTTTTCCTGGTTTTCCGGCAAGATGCCTATGCCGGTATCGTTTATCTTAATCGTAATTTCTTCGTTGGATGGGGCATATTCAGTTGTGAAAGTGATGCTGCCCCCGGCCGGCGTAGCCTCGACGGCGTTTAACATCAGGTTGATCATGATCTGCTGCATCTGCTCTTTATCGATATATATTTGAGGGAGGTCCTCGGCCAGGTTGGAACTGACGCAGATATCCTTAAATTCTGCCTGCTTTTTGGTTAGATAGATGCTTTCCCGGACGATTGTGTTAATGTCATTGAGTTTTTTCATCGGGTTGGTCTGTCTGGCAAAATCAAGCAGGCTCTGAACGATTTTGCGGCAGCGCTGGGCTTCATTGGCAATCACCTCCAGCTCGTTATACATTTCCGCATCTTTTTCAAGGTCTTCCTGCAGCATCATTGAAGAGGTCATGATGGTTGTCAGGGGATTATTGATTTCATGGGCGATGCCTGCGGATAAACGCCCGATCGATATCAGCTTTTCCTGCTGCATGTGGGCTTTCTCCATCTTGATTTCCTGCGTGATATCCCTCATTATTTCAATGACACCGATAATTTCATCCTTGGTGGTAAGGGGATAACAGGAAATGGCGTAATATATGGCATTGTTGTTTTGGTCATAATGCGTATGGGTGGTTGCGCAGGCCTTATTTTTTTTGTATACCTCGTTTAAGGGGCAGGGGTGATTCTCACCGGAGCAGGGCTGATCCAGGTGGTGGCCGATTTTATAACAATGCTGCCCAATGACCTTTTCGCTGGTCAGACCCAGCTTTTTTAACATGGCTTCATTGATGTCTAAGATTCTGTAATGCTTGTCGATGATCATGGCTTCTTCCTGCATGAACTGATTCATCAGCACGCCATAAATGGTTTGCATCTCCTTTAGCTTGATTTCTGAATCGTTGGCTTTTTTATAGGCGTTGTCCACTTCCCAGAACAAAAGGGCGGTGGTATGCGCCATCGCACGGGTATAGGTTTTCTTTTTGGCCAGAATATCATTGTAAATATTCAGATCGCCGACTAATTCTACGATGAGCTCAATGTCGTCCCGGGCAAAAAATTCATTATAGTCATTGGTGACCGAAATCCCCATTTCTTTGGCTTTTAATAGACCTGGGGCATTTTCATTCACATCGGCCACAGCAATCACATTGGGCCGGAACAGGTTGAATTTGTCCTTCTTGATAAAGTCCAGCAGATATAAACAGCGGGTCCCGCCGCCGACAATTGCGACATTCATATGAAATCTCCTGTACGGTTATGTTTGTCCCAAGTAGTTAATACGGGCGTTAAAATCCATTCTTTACGATCATAATGGATTATAAATAGCAGTTTTAATCCGGAATTCAAATACCGATAATCGGTTTAAGCTGCAATTTTTACAAGGCGATTAAAGATCTTGTGGCATTGTTTTAATATTGCGTTTTTGTTTAAAAGGATTTAAAAGAATTTTTTTTAGCTTATGCTTATAATTTTTTAGGCAATGCGTATTACAGATAAGCTCAAATAATATTTTTTTTCGGAGGTTTGGTATGTTTAAAATCGTAGATCGCAAGGAGATGGCCGACGGGACCATCATCATGAATGAGATCGAAGCGCCGCGGATTGCGGCCAAAGCCAGGCCCGGCCAGTTCGTTATCCTCAAGGCCAATGAGACCGGGGAGCGCATTCCGTTGACCATCTCGGATTTGGATACTGAAAAGGGCACCATTGAGGTCATCTACATGGTGGTGGGCAAATCGACCGCGCTGTTTAAGGAGCTGGGCGTTGGCGACGGCTATCAGGATGTTATCGGCCCGCTGGGCAAACCCACGGACATCGAAAAACTGGGGCATGTGGTTTGTGTGGGCGGCGGCACCGGGGTTGCGGTGCTGTTTCCCATCACCCGGGGATTTAAAAACGCCGGCAATCAGGTGACCAGTATCATCGGCGCCCGGTCCAAAGACCTGCTGATCCTGGAGGATAAAATGAAGGCGGCTTCTGATGAGCTGCGCGTTTGCACGGATGACGGCTCCTATGGCACCAAGGGGTTTGTCACCGAAGCGTTGCGGGATGTGCTGGAAAATACAAAGGTGGATCTGGTGGTGGCCATCGGACCGGTGCCCATGATGAAGTTTGTTTCCAGGCTGACCAAGGAATACAATGTCAAGACCCTGGTGAGCCTTAACCCGATCATGATTGACGGCACCGGCATGTGCGGCGGCTGCCGGGTCTCTGTGGGCGATGAGACCAAGTTTGCCTGTGTGGACGGGCCCGAATTTGACGGCCACCAGGTGGATTTTGACGGTTTGATGCAGCGCCTTCGGGCCTACGAGGAAGAAGAGAAAAAGGCATATGATGAATACTGCGCGGCAGTGGGTCAATAGGAGATCGGCCACGCACCAGTTGTTGATGGAGGATACTCATGGCTGAAAAAGCAGCAAAAAAAGAGAAAACCCCCCGCCAGCCGATGCCTGAGCAGGCACCGGAGGTCAGGCGGAGAAATTTTGATGAAGTGCCGACGGGCTATTCAGCGGAGACGGCAATGACCGAAGCCCAGCGATGCCTGCAGTGCAAAAAGCCGGCCTGTGTGAGCGGCTGCCCCGTTGAGATCGATATTCCCGGTTTTGTCGGCTTGGTTTCAGAGGGGAAATTCAGTGAAGCGATCCGTAAAATCTGGGAGAAAAACAGCCTGCCGGCGGTTTGCGGCCGGGTATGCCCCCAGGAGATCCAATGCGAGGGTGAATGCGTATTGGGGAAAAAAGGCGAGCCTTTGGCGATCGGTAATCTGGAGCGGTTTGTGGCTGATTTGGAGCGGACTCAGGGCAGCGGCGAAGCGCCCCAGACTGCTGAGTCGACGGGCAAGAAGGTGGCCATCGTTGGATCCGGGCCTTCCGGTTTAACTGTTGCCAGCGACCTTTTATTAAAGGGTCACGACGTAACCCTTTTTGAGGCATTCCATAAGACCGGCGGGGTGTTGGTTTATGGTATCCCTGAATTCCGTCTGCCGAAGGATATCGTGGCCTCCGAAATTACGTTCATGGAGAAAATGGGGCTGAAAATCAAGTGTGACGAGGTGGTGGGTAAAACCGTTACCCTGGATGAGCTTTTTGAAGAAGGCTATGACGCCGTATACATCGGCGTGGGCGCGGGGCTTCCGAAATTTTTGAATATCCCCGGGGAAAACCTGGTAGGGATCTATTCCGCCAATGAATACCTGACCCGGGCCAACCTGATGAAGGGCTACCGCTTCCCCGAGTATGACACCCCGCTTGCCAAGGGGAAAAATGTCGTGGTGCTGGGGGCCGGCAACGTGGCCATGGATTCCGCGCGGACCGCCATGCGGCTGGGGGCGGATAAGGTGCGGATCGTCTACCGCCGCTCAAGGGATGAAATGCCCGCCCGGGCTGCGGAGATCCATCATGCCGAGGAAGAGGGCATTGAAATGTATCTCTTGACCAACCCCACGAAGTTTATCGGAGATGAAAACGGCCGGGTCACCAGCATGGAATGCATACAGATGGAGCTTGGCGAACCCGATGAATCGGGCCGCCGCCGGCCGGTGCCGATCGAGGGCTCTGAATTTATCCTGGACTGTGATCTGGCGGTAGTGGCCGTGGGGGCCGGTGCCAATCCGGTGCTGACCCAGTCAGACCCGGAGATTGCGCTAACCAAGCGCGGCTATATTATTGCGGATGAGGAAACCGGAAAAACCACCAAACCGGGCGTATGGGCCGGGGGGGATATCGTGACCGGCCAGGCCACCGTGATTCTGGCCATGGGCGCGGGTCGCGCGGCCGCGGATTCCATTCACAAATATTTGACTTGGGGCTGGTAGGTGCTCGGCTGGAGGGCGGATGCGCTGGCGCTTATCCGCCCTACAGCCTGCACCCTTCTAGACCTTAGACCCTAAATCCTCCTCGTCAAGCACCCCGATTTTCATGGCGTAGCGGACCAGGCTGGCGATGTTAAAAATTTCCAGTTTTTCCATGAGGTTGGATCGGTGCTTGGCAACGGTTTTCGGGCTGATATATAGCAGTTGGGCGATTTCATCTGTGGTATTGCCGGCAATCAGCATCCGGAACACTTCCTTTTCGCGCCGGGTAAGGAGGTTGTATTTGTCGTGGACCGGGCCTTCATCGGTTTGTTTAATGAAATGATCGATAATATCGGTTTTGATTTCCGGGCTCAAATAGTAGCCGCCCTGATGAACTGCCTGAATCGCCTCACAGAGTTCTTGAAAGTCCGATGTTTTGAGGATATAGCCCCGGGCGCCGCCTTGAAGCGCCTGGCGCACATGGGGCTGCTTGACGCTGTTGCTCACCACGATTACGCTGGTTTGCGTCGAGGCCTCTTTGATGAGCTGAATGGTATCAAATCGCGTCAGGATCGGCAGGGTTAAGTCCAGCAGCACGATATCCGGTTTATCGGATTTGACGCGCTCTAATGCTTCCTGGCTGTTGGCGGCTTCCCCGACGACTTTAAACTGACTTTCCCGCTCCAGAAGCGCCTTCAATCCCTCTCTTACCATTAGATGATGATCAGCGAGCAGAATTTTGATGATGTCCATAGTCTGTCAATCTTTACTGGTTAATATGCACGGTCAATTTGTTCTATTTTTCCGGCAGGCACGGTGGCCTGCCCTACGAGAGAATACGCCCTTCTGTAGGGTCGGCCACCGTGCCGACCTTAGCCGGAACAGAGTCACCGTGGGTTAATATGATTTCAGCGTAAAATCCGTGTTCATGCATAGACCGGATTTCAGCGCGGCAATATTTATATATAACCCTCTCAAAAATGAAAGTAAATAAGCATAACACGTATTTTAAGGTAGTTATTAACGATCCCCCACTATGACAGCCGGTTCCAGAAGTTTCTGGCTGTGTCGCTCATGGTTTTTTCCTCCGATCCGGCTGGGGCGTGCCCTCCGCCGGACCGGTTGCCGGTAAGGCGCGCAATCCGTTTTTCAATGGGCGGATGGGTGGAAAACAGATGCATCAGGCTTTGGCCGGAAAGCGGGTTGGTGATGAACATGTGCGCTGTGGCCGGCTCTGCCTGCATGGGGATCTGTTTGGAATAGGCCCCCAGTTTATCCAGGGCCCGCGCCAGGCCTTCGGAGTTGCCGGTGATCTGGGCGGACGTGCTGTCCGCTAAATATTCGCGGGATCGCGAAATGGCCATCTGAATCATCATGGCTGCCAGCGGGGCAATAATGGACATCACCAAAAGCCCGATAATGCCGCCCCTTTCTTCGTTATCTCCGCCGCCCATGCCGCCGAATATGGCCGACCATCGCGCCATGGTGGCAAGCATCATTATCGCGCCCGCCATGGTCGCCGCAATCGTCTGGATCAGCATATCCCGGTTTTTAACGTGCCCCAGTTCATGGGCGATAACCCCGGCCAGTTCATCACGGTTCATGTACCGAAGCAACCCCTCTGTGACCGCAACCACGGCATTTTGGGGATTCCGTCCGGTGGCAAACGCGTTCGGCGACTGCTGCGGAATAATATAGAGCGTGGGCATGGGGAGGTCGGCCTTAGCAGCCAGACTTTCCACAAGGCTATAGAGATCCGGGGCATCCTGCCGGGTGACCGGCTGGGCCCGGTACATTTTAAGGACCATCTTGTCCGAATAATAGTAGGAAAAGAAATTAATGCCCCCGGCAAACAGCAGGGCAATAATCATCCCCCCGGTGCCGCCGATCATTTGGCCCACCCACATAATAAGGACGGTAAGCACCGTCATCAGTGTTAAAGTTCGAATTCGACTGCCCATAAATCAGACTCCCCATATAAATTTATAAATTTAGGTTTTAACGATCAGTCATTGAAACCAGGTAACTTTTTACCGGGTTTATGCTACATAAGATAGGACAGTTTTGGCGGAAAGCAAGGGGGGGCGTTATTATGGGGGCTGCGCGGTTTAGAGCCCGGCCCTGGACTTGGGCAGCCGGGGAATAAACTCTGTGGTCAGGCTGCCGATGTAGAGGTACCTGTCGGTTTCAGTGACACTGGTGTTTAGCGGTACCGCCGGATTCGGATGCTGGAGGTTTTGGACGACCCGGCCGTTTTCGTCAATGGCCATCACATGCCCATAGTGGCCAGCCTTGGGCCGCAGGGCGGCAGGGATCCGCTGGATCATTTTCCGGATCAGCGGCTTGTCCGAGAGCTTGTCCAGCAGCGGATTGCGGGGGGAAACAAACGCTACCCAGAACCGGCCGTCCCGGCCGGCGGCGATGTTATCCGGAAATCCGGGCAGGGCTTCAATCAGGGGTTCAACCGTTCCTTTGTCGGGGCCGGTCAGCCAGTAGCGCAGCACCCGGTAGGTGCCGGTCTCATTGACCAGCACGTACCGCTGGTCCGGGCTGACTGCCACGCCATTGGCAAAGTTTATGCCGTCAACAAGGGTTTTGGTGTTTCCGGTGGCCGGCTCATAAACCAGGAGGCGGCCGTGTCCGCCGTGCTCCATGATATCCACCAGACTCGCCGCCAGGGTCCCGCCGAAATCCGCCGGCGAAAATTTGGCGGAGGCGTCTGAAAAATAGATTTTTCCGTCTTTTGCCACATCCACATCATCCGCATATCGGATGGGCCGGCCACCCGCCTCGGTGGCAAGGACGGTGATCTCTCCGGATGGCGCCACGGACAGCAGGCCGCGATAGCCGTCCGCCACAATCAGATTGCCGGCTCCGTCAAATTCAATGCCCAGGGGCCGGCCGCCGGTATCCGCCCATTTTTCCGGTTCTGCCGAAGCGTTTTCCAGCCGGACGATGATCCCCTCATGGGTGGGGGCATAGATGCGGCCCGCTTCATCAACGGCGATATCCTCAGGCCCATGGAGGCCTTCCAGGGGGAGCTTTTCAATGCCGGAGAGCCGGGTATTGGCCTTAAAATCGCCCGTATATCCCGGATTATGCGGGGCCTCCCAGGCTTTGGGGTCAATGGGCACCGGCCAGGTCAGCAGGTAAACCACCAGAAGCGCGATTAAAATACCTATTGTAGCGAGTAATTTTTTTAGCACCGTGGATACCCCTTTTCAGGCGGGCACGGTGGCCCGCCCTACGAATGGGAAAAAACCTGAGCCATCGTAGGGTCGGCCACCGGGCCGACCATAAATTATTGATTTAATTAACCTAATATTTTATACCCCATTACACCTTTCGGAAACCCATTTCTTAACCCCAGAGAGCACAGAGGCCACAGAGAAAACATTATTTATAAAAAGCCTTCTCCGTGATCTCTGTGTCCTCTGTGGTTTATATCCATTTCGAGCTTTCAAAAAACAACTTACTTAGAGGACGCAAACAATCCTTCGCGAACCGGTAAAACAGGTCACGCGGCGGAATCTTCTTTCATGGCTTCATACGACCAGTCGCCCCAGACCTGTTCGATGATTTTTAAGAGGAGGGGATAGACGATTTCCTGGGCCACTTTCCCATAGAGCAGATCCAGGTGATTGGCGTTTTCAATCACAAAATCGATTACCTGGCTTCTGGTATCCGGAATATCAATCCGCTCGATATCCCGTTGGGATTCAATATGATAGATTTTCTTTCGCTTGTGCGGGTATGATTTGCTGTAATATACATTATCCGGCGGCGCCAGCGGGTCCTTGTCCCCCCAGATATGAAACAGGGGAATATCCTTTGAAAAGTAGTTGAGATGGGTGGAATAGTTGAACCGGCTCTGATCCATGCGCTTGAACCCTTCGCCGTTGTAGATGGCTTTGAGAAACTGAAATCCCAGCCCCAGCGGCACGGATTCAATCGCCTTCTGGATGTAGAGATCAGTAAAGAAGTTATTGCTGCTCGTATGGTTCTCCGGGCACATCAAAAAATTGAGATCCCCCACATTGGTTTTGACCAGCTGATTCGTGGCCTGGTTTAAGCCCGGCATTTGGGATAAAAACAGCATGGCCTCCTTTACCGGCACCTGCTGCAGCCGGAAAATGCGGGATAGATGGTTTAGCCACAACATGGTCGGAAAAATAACATGGGAATGCCGGTTGAAGAATTTGGGAGACCCCAGGGAGATGATGCCCCGGACCTGCTTAAGATTTTGGGCCGCTACGTCCGCCGGCGGCAGCAGTTGGTTGAGCAGGGCTTTCTGCTCGGCGGTGAGATCGTCGATATGGTTTAAATGCCGCCGGATGCTCCAGTTCAGCACCATGTTTTCGGCGATAATTCCCCCCATGCTATGGCCAACCAGAACCGAGGGTTTTTTCTTGCTGCGCTGATAAATAAACTGCAGCACCGTGGGCAGATCATAGTCAATCAGGGTGTCCACGGTATACCAGGGGTCGAATTTGCCCTGGTTGATGCCCATGCCGCGGGGATCGAATAAATAGACCCAGTGCCCTTTATCCGCCATATCCTTGGCTAAAGACTGTTTGTTGGAGAGGTCATAGCAGTTGCTGTTATTAACAAAGCCCGGGACCATCAGGACGGACGGCCGGTTGTCGTTGGAGGTAACATCTTCAATGCTCACAAGCCGGCGGAATTTGATTTCCTTGCCTTCCTCGGTATAATCCCGGTAAAAAACGAATTCATAATCCCCCCGGCCGTTTTGGGTGTTTTCCTCGATTTCGCTGTCAAAATAGGCGGGCAGGCGGTTGTTTTTAAGGGTTTCCTTAAGGATGCGCCGGCGGGTGGCCTCTTCCAGAATGGCTGAGAAAAAATAGCCGGGTATTTTGCATCGGTTCAGAGCCAGGTATTTCAGCTGGCCGCGGGTCAGGATGATAACGTTTTCGGTAAGCTGAAGATTGCCGGCTTCCAATTCGGTGATCAATATATTTTTAATCCCGCTTCGCGGCACTCTGATCCCCGTGACCTGAAGGAATATATGATACAGGGTCAGCGCCAGTTTGCCGGCTGCCCGGGCCCGGATTTCCTCACGGGATTTAAGCAGCTCCTGGGATACGGGAAGCCCCAGCCGCAGCTGGCCCTCATAGATTTTGCTGTAGAAGTCATAGGTAAAGTTAATCCATCGGGTGGCCAGATCATTGGTCACAAACCGCACCGCGCTTTTTCGGATGCGCTGTACCTGGCTGGAAACGATATTTATTGAAAACTCCCAGTTAAAATTATTCAGGGAAGGCGGCCTGGCGACAGGCTGTTTAACCGGATGACTCGCCTCTGTTATCTCTTTATTCATCTGTTTTTTCTTATCCATTGGGTTGTTTATCCTATATTGCTGCGCAATTAATATGCCAAATATTTTCTGAATCTTATTTTAAGCCTGTTTAACAAGATTTACAATAAAAATCAATATCCATGTTACGTAAAGGGTAAATTGTAACAGAATTGGTGATCGTTTACCGTTTACAGCTTACCGTTTACAGTTTACGGTTTAGAGCTGATAAAAACAGATTTGCCTGTCGGCAGACAGGATGCAAGATGTAATTACGGGTTCTTTTTTTAAAGAGTTGAAAGTCCGGAAAAAATCATGCAGATTAACAAAAATGCAGCAGGCATTAACTAAAGGATTAAATAAAAACCGTGGACGGTAAACTGAGAACCGTGAACGGTTACTCCTTTTTACTCAGTTCCTTTATCATCTTATGATCCCGGCTGTCGTCTGGGGAACAATTTTGACACTCTCGTAAAACGTCGATTTTGAGATGGCAAAGTAAAAAGTTCAAGATCAAGGCGCGCAAATCCCGAGAAATGCAGCGTACTTATTCGTACGTGAAATTTCGAGGGATGCAGCGCAACACAGATATTGGACTTACAAGGAACTGATCGTACTCAGTCCCGCGCGAGCGGGACGGTTCTCGTACTCGTAATCGTACTCGGGTTATTTTAAGGGCCGATTACGAGTACGAGTACGCGTACGAGTATGAATCATAACTTACTTTTTGCACAAATACCGCCGCGACGGAATAAATCGCTTTTTACGCAGCCATCAATCTTAAGGAGAAGATTCCATGACAAAGCCAGCCTATGTAGGGGCGGTGGACCAGGGAACCACCAGCACCCGGTTTTTTGTATTTGACCATCACGGAAAAATTGTATCCCGCGCCCAACTTGAACATCAGCAGATTTACCCAAAGCCCGGGTGGGTGGAACACGACCCCATAGAGATCCGGGACCGGGCCTATGAGGTGATCCGCCAGGGGCTTAAGGCCGCGGACATCAAGCCGGCGCAGCTCGCGGCCGTGGGCATTACCAACCAGCGGGAGACCACTGTACTCTGGAATCCAAAAACCGGCGAACCCTATTATAACGCGATCGTGTGGCTGGATACCCGCACCGAGGCCATATGCCAAACACTGTCGGCTGACGGGGATATGGGATGTTTCCGGGATCGGGTGGGGCTGCCGCTGTCCACCTATTTCTCAGGCCCCAAGATCAAGTGGCTGATTGAGCATGTGGACGGGCTTAAATCCGCCATGGAAAGGGGCGAGGTCATGTTCGGCAATATGGATGCCTGGCTGATGTGGTGGCTTTCCGGCGGGCCGGGCGGCGGCATCCATATTACGGATGTCTCCAATGCGAGCCGGACCATGCTCATGAATATCGAGACCCTGGCCTGGGATCCGGAAATGCTCTCCGCCATGGATCTCTCCCATAAGATCCTGCCTGAGATCCGGTCCTCCAGCGAAGTGTACGGCCATACCGCGCCGGACGGGGTGTTTGGCGAAAAAATTCCGCTGGCCGGGATCCTGGGGGATCAGCAGGCCGCGCTTTTCGGCCAGGCCTGTTTTACCCCGGGAGAGGCCAAGAATACCTATGGCACCGGCTGTTTCCTTTTGATGAACACCGGCGGGCAGATGGTGCATTCCACCCACGGGCTGCTGACCACGCCGGCCTATCGGATCGGTGACAAGCCCCCGGTGTATGCGCTGGAAGGCTCGATAGCCATCGCCGGCTCCCTGATCCAGTGGGTGAGGGACAATCTGGGGCTGATTACCGCCTCAGAAGAGATCGAGTCTCTGGCGCAGACCGTGGAGGACAATGGGGGCATCTATTTCGTGCCCGCGTTTTCCGGCCTCTTTGCCCCGCACTGGCGAAGCGATGCCCGGGGCGTGATCACGGGGCTTACCCATTACATCAACAAGGGCCATATCGCCCGCGCTGCTCTGGAGGCCAGTGCGTTTCAGGCACGGGAGATTTTTGAGGCCATGGAAAAGGATTCCGGCATCCAGCTGAAAGCCTTGAAAGTGGATGGCGGGATGGTGGCCAATAACCTCTTGATGCAGTTTCAGTCCGATATTCTGGGCTTGCCGGTCATATGCCCGAAAAACGGGGAGACCACTGTGTTGGGCGCGGCCTATGCCGCGGGCCTTGCCGTGGGATTCTGGTCGGATCTTCAGGAATTGCGCAGGCACTGGGAAATCGCCCGCCAGTGGGACAGCCGAATGGGCGAAGACGAGCGCCGGCGGCTTTATGAGGGCTGGATGAAGGCGGTCTATAAAAGCTATGCCTGAAGCCCGGTCATCTCCCTAACTTTATAGAATTCCACAAAATATAACCTAAACGGCAAGTTTTTGGATTTGACAGCTCCGGCTGTCCCTGCTATTGACTTCGAAACTCTGAAGCACTATTATTTCTTACATCAAAGAACGTTTTTCATTTAGATAAACACCGTTTCACCATGCCGGATAATACGGAAAAGTTTCAAATCAATGCGGCCGGGCCTTTTTATGTAGCCAGGGTCTGCATCGGGTGCACCCTGTGCAGCGGCATTGCCCCTGATAATTTTCGGGAGAATATGGATCAAAACCTATCCATCTCGCACAGCTATGTATACAAGCAGCCGCAAGATGCGGCGGAAGTCGAGTTGTGCGAGGAAGCCATGTATACATGCCCGGCTAATGCCATACGAAATGACGGCTCCGAATGATTTTATACTGTCATTTCGAGCGCCAGCGAGAAATCTTAAGATTCCTCGTCGCTGGCGGAATGACAGGGCGGAAAGTTATGCCATTAATGACATTGGGGTGAAATGATAGAAACCTTAAATAAGGAGGGGGCCACAGTGAAGCAGATCGTGAGTATCAGCCTGGGATCCAGTTCGGATGATTATGAATTTGAAACCGAATTCCTCGGGCAGCAGTTTAATATTAAGCGCCTCGGCACCGACGGGGACCCCGATGTGGCGGCTGAATACCTGAAGGATTGGGACACGCAGGCGGATGCCCTCGGCCTGGGCGGAGTGAATTTTGGCTATGCCATGGGCTCCAACCGGCTGATTGAGCAGCAGAAGAGAAAAATCAACAAGCTGAGAGCCCAGATCAACTCCCCGCTGACCACGGGGGAATCCCTGCGCCGGGTGTCTTTTGAATGGGCGATCCGGCATCTGCAGTTCAAATTCGGCAACAACTATTTCAATCACCGCAAGACGCTTTTCATGTCCGGGCTGATCAACTACAACATCGCCAAGGTGCTCTCCGAATATACGGACAACCTGAGTTTTGCCGATCCGGTATTTGAAAACGGGATTCCCAAGTTTTTAAACTCCATGGATGAACTGCATACCTATGCCAAAGGCGTGCACGATGTGCTGGAGTGGGTGCCCACTAAACGGCTGGCCAGTTCCGCGGTGCCCCTTAAAAAATGGAATGACTATGTAGTCTGCAAGGCCATTCAGAATTCTCAGGTGCTGGTGGTGCCGTCCAATAATTTCTATGAGTACCTGGCGCATTGCTCGCTGGAGGAGCTGGGCGGAAAAATCGTGATTACCGCCACCGCCTATCCGGAGCGGGTCAAATTTTTACAGGAACGCGGCGTGGATGTGCTGTTTGACTGCACGCCCAAGATCCTTGAGCAGGTGGTGGGCTTTAACGTGCTGGAGGCCATGATCGCTGCGGCTTTGGATATGCCGCTGGATAAAATCACGGATGACGATCTGCTTGAGGTAATCAGCGAGCAGCGCATGGACCCGCGGGTGATTTATCCCCAGGGGGAATTCCGGCGCGTCAACCGTTTTGCCTTTGTGATCCACCCGCTCTCCCAGGAGCAGCTAAAAAAAGATCCGAATATCGAATTGGCGGCAAAATACGGCCCTTCGTTTTTTATGGACACCGTGGAAAAGGCCATGGCCTACTCTCCTGCATTTATCTATTCAAAGATGAGCGGCATCAAATCCCCCACCGGGGTTGAAGCCGAGGGGTGGCTGATCACCGTGGGGGGAACCCCGAAGCAGATGCTCGCGCACACCCCGGAATTTACCTACAAGCGGCTGCTTCAGGCCGCCAGGCTGGCCAAGCGCATGGGTGCACAGATCATGGGACTGGGCGCTTTTACCAAGGTGGTGGGCGATGCCGGCATTACGGTGGCCAAAAAGGCGGATATTCCCATTACCACGGGAAACAGCTACAGCGCCTCCGGCGCTTTGTGGGCGGCCGCGGATGCCGGACGCCGTATGGGGCTTCTCGAAGTGGACCAGCGGGGCAAGAAACTTAAGGGCAAAGCCATGGTGGTGGGCGCCACCGGCTCCATCGGCTCCGTCTGCTGCCGGCTTCTCGCCATGGCTTTTAAAGAGGTTTATATGGTGGATGTCCGCCATTCCAAACTTTTGGCTTTGAAAGAGTCCATCCAGGAGGAGACCCCGGATGTAAAGGTGGAGATTTCCACCCGGGCGGACAAGTTTCTTGAGGACATGGATGTGATTGTGACCGCCACCTCTGCGGGCGGCGGCAAAAGCGTCATTGATATCATGCAGGTCAAACCCGGCTGCATTATCACGGACGTGGCCCGGCCGTTGGATCTTTCCGCCGAGGATGTGGCCAAGCGGCCGGATGTTCTGGTCATCGAGTCTGGCGAGATCCTGCTGCCCGGAGCGAATGTGGAGATGCGCGATATTGGCCTTCCGCCTAAGGTGGCCTATGCCTGTCTGGCCGAGACCATCGTGCTGGCGCTTGAGGGCCGGTTTGAAACCTATACCATCGGCCGCGAGATCGAATGGCAGAAGGTAAAAGAGATTTATAAGCTGGGCTTAAAGCACGGCATGCGCCTGGCAGCCATCTCCGGGGTAAACGGCGTATATTCAGATGCGGATATCGCCGAGGTCGCGCGCCTGGCCAAGGCCGCCCGAAAGGGCCATGACCCGGTGAAGCTCAAGCAGGCCGCAGCCGGCGGGGCGGATGAATAGCGGAATGATCATCGGGTTTGTACAGACAAAAGGGGGCACCGGAAAAAGCACGCTGGCTGTGAACACGGCATTTTCCCGGACCATGCACCGGGAGTTTAAAAGCATCGCCCTGGTGGAGCTGGATTCCCAGGGAACGCTCAAAAACTGGTGGGATGAGCGCCAGGAGTCGGGGTATAATTCCGGGCATGTATCCTTTCACCATATTTCGAGCAGCCAGAAGGAGGTGTTCCAGCAGGGGATTAAGGCGATTTCCGCCCACAATGACCTGATGATCATGGATATTCCGGGCGAGGGCACGGGCAAACTCCATACCCGGTTTGCCTGCGCGTTCTGTGACCTGGTGATTATTCCGCTCCGGACCTCGACCAACGATGAGACCGCATTTATGAATAATCTGTATCCGATTGTCCAGCAGATTATCAAGGCGGTGCCCGAGAAGCGGGCGCATTTTTATGTGCTGCCGGTATTTGTGCATCCCCGGGTAAGCCCCCAAAAATGTTTTGAGTATTTTAATGAGATCCTGCCCATGTACATATCCTGCCTGGATGCGGTGTATCCCAGCCGGGCGGTGTATGAGAATTTTAACCGGCAGGGCCTGAATTTATACGAATATTCAAAACTTGTGGAAAACAACAAAAAAAACCGCCAGCAGGTGGAAAACGCTATCGCGGATATTGAAAATATCGCTCAGACGATTGTTAAGACAGGGAGGAAGATACATGGGTGACGCCAGCCAGAATGAAGAAAAGGT
Organism: Desulfobacterales bacterium; assembly: GCA_046543065.1. Lineage (GTDB taxonomy): Bacteria > Desulfobacterota > Desulfobacteria > Desulfobacterales > Desulfosalsimonadaceae > M55B175. The sequence continues at coordinate 27,276 of JBKHAE010000028.1, forward strand.
GGATCGCGCATTTGAGGTGGTTGAAGGCATGGAAAACAAGGGCGGGGAAGAAAATACCGGCAACGGCAAGGCAAAATCCGCAAAATCCGGCCCTCCGCCTCAAAAAGGGCCGCGCCGATCCGGGGTTCGGGTGCATTTTTCCATGGATGCCCTGGTGTCTGAATCCGACACCCAGGCCAGCAGCGACAGCAAGCTGCGGCCCGGGGCGGCCAAACTTTTAAATATTGATTTTACGCTGCCCTATATCTGGCGGATTCCCGTTTTCGGCAAAACCGCCTTAAAGATGGTCCGGCGCCTCCAGCGGGATGAGTACCCGGATTCGGTCAGGGAGATTCTGCGCTCGCTGCGGAAGTGAATTAAGAGTTCACGGTTCACAGTTCACAGTTCAGGGTTCACCGTTCACGGTTTAAGAGGCTCAGTGCCTTTGGTTTTGGCAAGGGTTTATAAAAAAAGGCCATTTCCTTTAAGTCCCCCTTTCGTAAAGGGGGATTTAGGGGGATTTTTCATCAAGGCCCAATATAAATCCCCCCAATCCCCCCTTTTCCAAAGGGGGGCTGAGGTGGTGACCTTTTTCAAAAGGGGCGGCACAGTTCACGGTTCCCAGTTCACGGTTTCAGGTTTCAGGTTTCAGGTTTCAGGGTAGCAGGGTTTAGGGTGCAGGGTTTAGGGTTCAGGGCTCGGGGTTTAAGAGGCTCAGTGCCCTTGGCTTTGGCAAGGGCTTATAAAAAAAAGGCCGTTTCCATTAAGTCCCCCTTTGGCAAAGGGGGATTTAGGGGGATTTGCCATCACTCTTTTTTGAATTTGAATACGATTTCATCCTCGCCAATCAATGACAATTCCTGGCGGATGATGTATTCCAGGTAGGCGGGGTCGTTTTTCAGGCGGTTGACGCGGCGGTAAAGGGCGCGGTTGTCTTTTTCAATGGCTTGGTTTTCCGCCTGAATCTCTTCAAGCCGGGCTTTTTTTTTGTTCAGTTCAATCAGGCCGTTATCACCGAACAGGATCGCCCCCAGATACGCCGCGAGAATCAAAATTGCGGCGGCCAGTCCGATCTTTAGCTGCCATGGCTTAAATGTCATGCCAGGGGCTCCTTTTTTATCATTCGGGAAATATCATTTAGTTCCGGGCATCGCAGGGCATATGCGCAGATCCCGTAAATGCTTATGCCAAGGATGACACCCAGGGCTGTCCCCCCGAGCAGCTGATACAGGGATGCGCCCGGGGGCAGGGGGAACAGATGGAGTAAATAGCCCAATGTCCCGCCCATCACTAACGCACATATCACGGATTTTGCGACGGATTCAATTATTGTTTTCCCCTTGAGTTCCCCCAGCCGGCGGCGAAGCACCCATACCAGCAGGCAGAAGTTTAGCATGGAGGCAAGAGACGTGGCCAGGGCCAAGCCCCCGTGGCTTAACGGCCCCATTAACAAGAGGCTCAGCAGGATATTGGCGATAATCGAGATGGAAGCCATTTTGACGGGTGTAACCGTATCCTGAAGTGAGTAAAAGGTGGAAACCACAACCCGCACGGCAGAAAACGCCCAGAGCCCGGCGCTGTAAAAGATCAGCGCATAGGCGGTGAGCCGGGTGCTGTCCGCGCCGAACTCCCCGCGCTGGAAAAGAAGCGCCACAATCGGCTCGCGCAGGACAATCAGTCCGATCATGGCCGGCAGGGTGATGAAAAAGATCAGGCGGATCGCATAGCTGAAGGTGTCTGCAAGGGCTGTAAAATCATTTATCGCGGCCTGCCGGGAGAGGCTCGGCAGAACGGCAACGGACATGGAAATGGCAAAGATCCCCAGGGGAAACTGCACCAGCCGGTCCGCATAGTAAAGGTAGGAGACGCTGCCTTCGGGCAGTAGCGAGGCCAGCAGCGTGCCGATCAGGATGTTGATCTGATAGACCGCCGCGCCGAAGACCGCCGGCCCCATAAGTTTTCCGATGCGTTTTACGCCGGGGTGATAGAGCGGGGCCTTCTGCCAGAACCGGAAGCCTTTTTTGAGTAAAAACGGGACCTGCAAAAGGATCTGCAAAAAACCGCCGATCAATACGCCGATCGCAAGGCCCGCAACCGGGGTCTCCATGTGCGGGGCGATAAACAGGACCGAGCCGATGACGGCCACATTCAAAAATACCGGGGCCAGGGCCGGGGCGGCAAAATGGCCGAGCGCATTTAGAATGCCCATGGAAAGGGCCACCAGGCAGATAAAAAAGATATAGGGAAACATGATCCGGGTAAGGGTCACCGTGAGACTGAATTTGTCGCCGCTAAATCCCGGGGCCACCCCCCGGACGATCCAGGGGGCGGCCAGGATGCCGGCAATGGTCAGCAGTACCAGCAGGATGGAGAGGACCCGGAGCGTGGTCCGGGCCATTTTAAAGGCCTCGGCCCGGCCGTCCCGGCTCAGGTATTCGGTGAATACCGGGACGAATGCGATGGAGAGTGAGCCTTCGGCAAACAGCCGCCGCAGGAGGTTTGGAATCCGGAAGGCCACGAAAAATGCGTCAGATAAAAGACCGGCTCCGAAAAACCAGGCTATGACCATATCCCGGATAAAGCCCATGATCCGGCTCAGCAGCGTGGCAATGCCGATTACGCCCGCGGCTTTGGTGAGTTTTTTCTTTTCGGAGCTCATAGAAGATTCAGGTCAAGAATGTCGTAGGTTAATGTTCCAATGAACCCGGTTTGGGCTGACAGGCGAATTTTTTCTATCTATTTTTCAGGCGGGCACGGTGGCCCGCCCTTCTACGAATGGGGAAAAACCCGATTCATCGTAGGGTCGGCCACCGTGCCGACCTTACATGCGATGAACCCCATAGTTATGGGGTTTATCGCCAGAACAAATTCGCCGTGGGCACTACACAATTTTTATTGACATGATCCATGGAATCGGGTATCTGTCCAATTTATCGAAAAAAATCAAAAAGGAGTGATACTATTGGCACATCATAAGTCAGCGATCAAGCGGATTCGGCAGAATGAAAAGCGTCGGCTGCAGAACCGGGCGGTCAAAACCCGGATGAAAACCGCTACCAAAAAACTCGCAAGCGCGGAAAAAAGCGGGGACATCGAGACCCTGGCCAATGAATTGAACCGCACGAAATCGGTGATTGATAAGGCCGCCAAAAAGGGGGTCATTCATAAGAAAACCGCCGCCCGCAAAAAATCCCGGCTGGCTCGGCGTATTAATCAGCTCTCCGCCGCTTAAAACCGATCCGTTAACCGGTAATAAATCCGCTCTGCCACGCGTTCGGAAAGAACGGCAATAGCGGATTTTTTATTTTGTTCGGTCCGCCATTTCTCAGGGGCGACGTCATAGGCGTCGCTGGCGGAGATGTCGTTGGCGGACCAGATTTTTTTGCCCTCGGGATCACGCAGCTCCACATCCAGAAACAGCGTGATACGCCGCTCCGCCGGCTGCGTGGGGCTTTTATGGGCAATGGTGCGGATTCTGGCATTTTTGATGGTGCCGGTTAAACGCGCTTCCGCCTCGCTTCTGTCAACAATCCGGATATTTTCAAACCGGGTGAACTGGTTGACCAGGTCATTGGTCAGCAGGGTTTCAATGCCCGTCTCCCCGCTTCTGTTCTCGAATATACCGATGCTTACCGTCTGTATGCCTTCCGGCAGATCCCCTCCGCCGGAAAAGTGATAGCCGCAGGCGGCAACGCAGATTAAAATCAGTAATACTGAGACGCCCGAGATTGATTTTGGTGGTACATGCATCATGAAATTTTCCAAGCAAATTTCAAATCCCAAATTCCAAATTTCAAACAAATCTCAAATTCCAATTTCCAAAACAAACCACTCCGCCCACTTTTGATCTGTTTGGAATTTTGGTCATTGAGATTTGGTGCTTGTTTGTGATTTGAGATTTGGTATTTGAGATTTTAAACAATAAACGCCAATATTGGAAGTAAACCTTTTTGTCCCAAAAACCACATTATACCACCACATTCACCAGCTTGTCCTTAACCACGATAATCTTTTTGATGTCTTTGCCTTCGGTGAAGCGCCGGACGTTTACATCTGCCAGGGCGTGCTCCTTGATGGCCTCTTCATCGGCGTCCGCGGCGATTTCAAAGCGGCCGCGGAGCTTGCCGTTTACCTGAACCACCATCTGTTTGGTGTCTGATATCAGGGCATCCTCGCGAAACTCCGGCCACCAGGCGGCAGACAGGGTGCCCGGCGCATAACCCAGGGCCGCCCAGAGTTCTTCCGTGATATGCGGCACCACGGGCGCCAGTAAAACCACCACCGTTTCCACCGCATGACGCATGACACCGGCGGCCTGTTCCTTCTTCAGATCCAAATCAGCCGTATACATGGCGTTTACCAGCTCCATTACCGCACTGATCGCGGTGTTAAAATGGAACCGCGCCTCAATGTCCGTGGTAACTTTTTGAATGGTCTGGTGGGTTTTGGCGAAAAGTTTTTTAGATGCCTGATCCAATTCTGCCAAATCGCCGTCAAACGGCTTGACCGTTTCAATATCTGCCTGCAGATCCTTAATCAGCCGCCAGACCCGGTTTAAAAACCGGAATCCGCCCTCAACCCCCTGCTCGCTCCACTCAAGGCTCCGCTCCGGCGGGGCGGCAAACAGGCAGAAGAGCCGCACCGTGTCCGCGCCGTATTCTTCGAGCAGCACATTGGGGTCGATCACGTTTTTTTTGGATTTGGACATCTTTTCCACCCGGCCCACCTCAGCCAGGCCCCCGCACATCCGGCAATACGGCTGATCTCCCTGGTAGTCGGTTTCCTCGGGGTAGAGAAACCCGTGTTCCGGGCATTTCACGGTCTCCTTGCAGACCATGCCCTGGGTCAAAAGCCGGGTGAACGGCTCCTTAAAATCCACCAGACCCATGTCTTTTAACACCCGGGTAAAGTAGCGGGAGTAGAGCAGGTGCATCACCGCATGCTCTACTCCGCCGATGTATTGATCCACCGGCATCCAGTAGCCCACCGCTTCGGGGTCGAACATGCCCGTGTCATGATGCGGACTGCAGTAGCGCTCAAAATACCAGGAGGACTCCACAAACGTATCCATGGTATCGGTTTCGCGCCGGGCCGGCGCCCCGCACTGGGGGCACGTGGTCTTGACAAATGAATCCGTGGTGGCAAGGGGCGATCCCCCGCCGTCAAGCAGGTCCACGTCTTCGGGCAGCACCACCGGCAGATCCGCCTCAGGTACCGGCACCGCCCCGCACCCGTCGCAGTGGATGATCGGAATGGGCGCGCCCCAGTAGCGCTGCCGGGAGATGCCCCAGTCCCGGATACGATAAGAGATCGCTTTTCTCCCGATATTGTGTTTTTCAAAATAGTCGGTAATGGCGTCTTTGGCCGCATGGCTCTCCATACCGGTAAAGTCGCCGGAGTTGACCAGTACGCCTTCGTCCGCATAGGCTTCGGTCTGCGCCACCGCATCAATCGGCGTATCCCTGGGACAGATGACGGGCACGATCTCTAAGTCGTATTTTTTGGCAAAATCAAAATCGCGCTGATCATGGGCGGGAACAGACATCACCGCGCCTGTGCCGTATTCCATCAGGGCAAAATTGGCGATATAGACGGGCATGCGCCGGCCGGTCATGGGGTTTTTGCACCAGGCGCCGATAAACAAGCCCTCCTTTTCATAGTTTTCAAGCAGCCGGTCAGAGCGGCTCTGAAGCGCCATGCGCTCGACAAACGCATCCACGTCGGCCTCGCGGCCGCTTCCCCGGGACAGGGTTTTAACCAGGGGATGCTCCGGGGCCAGGCACATGAAGGTGGCGCCGAAAATCGTGTCCGGCCGGGTGGTAAATACATCGATTGATTCATCTGAATCCTCCACCGCAAACCGGATTTCCGCGCCGATGCTTTTGCCGATCCAGTTTCTCTGCATGGTGGTTACTTTTTCCGGCCAGCCGGGGAGCTTGTCGCAGTATTCGAGCAAATCCTCGGCATAGTCGGTGATTTTAAAAAACCACTGGGTGAGCTGTTTCTGCCGCACGGGCTTGCCGCAGCGCCAGCATTCCCCGCCTTCCACCTGCTCATTGGCAAGTACGGTCTGGCAGGTTTCGCACCAGTTGACATGGGATTCGCCCTGATAGGCCATGCCTTTTTCATACATCTTGAGAAACAGCCACTGCTCCCATTTATAATATTGCGGCGCACAGGTGGCGATCTCCCGGTCCCAGTCATAGCTGTACCCCAGGCGCTTTAACTGCTCGCGCATGGCGTCGATGTTGGCATAGGTCCATTTCGCCGGGTGGGTGTTGTTGGCAATGGCCGCATTTTCCGCCGGCATGCCGAAGGCGTCCCAGCCCATGGGGTGCAGCACGTTAAACCCGCGCATGCGCTTGTACCGGGCGATGACATCGCCGATGGTGTAGTTTCGGACATGGCCCATGTGGATTTTGCCGGAGGGGTAGGGAAACATCTCCAGCAGATAGTATTTTTCCCGGGACGGATCTTCGCGGACTTTGAACTGTTTGTTATCATCCCAGACAGACTGCCATTTCGGCTCTATTTTTTTCGGATCGTATCGTGTTTCCATAGGTTGACTCTTGGTTAAGGTTTCAGGGTTCAGGGTTCAGGGTTCAGGGTTCAAGGTTTAAGGTTTAAGGTTCAAGGTTTACGGTTTAGGGTTTAAGGCTTAAGGTTCAGGGTTCTAAATTCAGGACTTTAAGTTTAAGATTCAGTATTCCAGTATTGACGGCCTTGTCAATTTGCCTCAGCCCCCCTTTGAAAAAGGCGCCTGCCTCAGCCCCCCTTTGAAAAAGGGGGGATTGGGGGGATTTAACTTGAACCTAAATTGAGCGTTTCAGATTTTTAAAAACATGATTTTGTAAAGGATTATAACAAGTTATATTTTAACAATCTGAAACCCTCCGGGATTTCCAATTTTGCCGCATCTACTGCGTCAGATGCAGCCTCGCATAGTTCACTATAGCTCGCCTGCAT
>JBKHAE010000029.1:0-34026 GCA_046543065.1 Desulfobacterales bacterium
GGCATCACATATCCTTCGCGCTTGATGCCTCGCTTTGGGTGTTTGACGACGGCTCAATACTCATCTGTGCCGGGGCGACAATCAGTTCAGCCGCCTTTTTATTTTTAAGGTACTGCTTCGCAAGTTTGGACAGCTCCTCAGGGGTAATCGATTGGTAATCCTCAAAAAACGTCCGGCTCCACTCGATTTGTTCCGGATGCCGGGATGAGCCCTTGAGCACGCTATTAAGCCAGTATTCGTTGGTCCTCTGGCGCTCCTTGATGCTGGTTAGAATCGGCTTGACCGCGCGATCGCGTTCTTCTTTATCAACCCCCTGTTCGGCAAGGCTGGTCGATATGTCTTTAACAGCTGAAATGACCGATTCCGCATCATCAGGGTCGATTTCAACCACCGCATGATATATGCCGAAGCCCGGAAATGCCCGGCTGGGATGGTTGTAGGCCTGATAGGAGTAAGCAGCCCCCATTTTTTCGCGGATTTGAATCCGCATCCGATCAGCCATCACGTCCGAGAGCACGGAAAGCCGGCGCGTCTTGTGAATATCCCAGAAGTGGTCCGTGGGATAGGCGATGTCCACAAGCCCCTTTTTGATTTTCGTGGGCATCTCAATATGTCTGGATTTTCCGGCCGGAAAATCCGGCCCGCTGGTCCCGTTATTGCCGGATGGCGTATTTTTTCGCGCCTTCAGGGCGCCGAAGTACTTTTCAGCGTTTTCAATCACGGCATCCACATCCAGGTCCCCCACCACTGAAATTTCAAGCGGGGCGGTTGCCATGGTCTCGCCCACCCATTCTTTGACATCGACCAGGGAGTTTTCCTGAAATGTTTTTAAATCGGGAAATCCGAACCGGCTGTCCCCGCCGGCCAGAAAACGTTTGCCCTCAAGGATCAGGCCGCCGTGGATGGAATGCTGCCAGGATTCATATTTTTGTTTGAACTGGCGCATGGCCAGATTATAGGCGTCCGGCCGGAATCCCGGATCCATTATGCGCGTGTATAAAAGAGAAAAGAGCAGGGGGATTTCTTCGGAAACTGAGTGGCCGGTGAATACAAACTTATCCTCTTCCACCTGAAAGCTTGTGCTTGTGTTTTTGCCGGCAAGCGCCTGTTTGAGCTGGTCCCGGGCGAGGTAGCCGGTGCCGCTTAAATTGACCACCTTTTGGGCAAGCTGGGAGAGCCCCGGTTTATCCCGGGGCTCCGCCTTGTTGCCGTAGCCGAAGGTCAGGGCGGCCATGACCTGGTTGGCTGTAAAATCGGTTTTTTTAATATTAAGGGCCACATTGTTTTCAAATTCCACCCGAATCATTTCCGGATCCTCGATTTTTTCTTTCTTTGCAATTTTACTATCTTGAGCGGGGGCATCCAGATAGGGAAATTCAAGGATGGCCTGTTCTTCCGGTGCGTGAACCGGGATTTTGCGGCTGGCATTAAACACTTCGCGGACCTGGTCTTCGGGGGGAGCATCGTTTCCGGTTAAATCCGCATTACCGGTGACCAGCACAAGCCGGTGCTCCGGTGACCAGTCCTTTTTCAAAGCCGCATGAATGTCTTCTGCATCCGCCGCCTCGATCATAGGGGCGAGAAGCTGCTTTTCCTGTTCCGGGGATTGGAACACCCGGCGGCTGTTTAGCGCGTTCATAATCTGGCGGGCCAATTGTTTGCTTTCCCGGGTGGGTGCGGATTTGATCCGACGGTCCAGTTCCGCCGCCAATTCCTTTTGCGCCCGTTTGACTTCGCTTTTTGTAAACCCGTATTTCAAGGCTTTTCTCAGGGTCTGTTCAAGGATCTCAAGAGTGGCCCGCCATTGATCCGGCGGGCAGTTTGCCCGGATTTCAGCCGCCTTAACATAATTGAGATAATTTCCGGCATGGATGCTTGCCGAGTTAAAGGGCGTATCCGGCTGATCAAGGAGTTCATCCAGCCGGTAATTGATGATCCGGCTGGCCATATTGGAGAGCAGGCGCTTTTGCCGGATAGACTTTGAGTCCAGCGGCTGGGGCTTTTTTCTCACCACTTCGATGCTTGCAGTGGTGCCGCCCGCCTCTGGCTCATGATGATAGAAGACCTGCGTGCCGTTATGCTCTATTCTGCCGGGATCCGGATAGTCGCGCAAAGGGCCCCGGGCGGAAAGTTCTGCGAATTTGGTTTTGATAAGCGATTCCGCCGTATTCACATCAAAGTCACCCGCCATGATGACAAACATGCGCTCCGGCCGGTACCAACTGTCATAGAATGATTTGAGAAGTTCCCGGTCCGCGGACTTTATGACTTCTTCGGTCCCGATGGGCAGCCGGCTGGAAATCAGTGCATCCGGAAATTCAAATTTTAAGGTTTCAACAAATGTTCGGTAATCGACGGAGTCGCGGGTCCGTTTTTCCGCAAGTATGACGGAGCGCTCTTTTTCCACCTCATCAGCCGCGATCAGGGCGCCGGCTGCGTAATCGCGAAGCACCAGCAGGCCCTTGTCCAGGCTCTTTTTATCTCCCTCGGGCAGATCAATGTCATATACCGTGTTGTAGAATCCGGTGCGGCCGTTAACATCCGGGCCAAAACGCATGCCCAGGCTTTGAAAGTATTTCACCAGCTCCCCGGCTTTAAAGTTTTCCGTGCCGTTGAACAGCATATGCTCCAGATAATGGGCAATGCCGCGTTCGTTGTCCTTTTCATGTATGGCGCCGGCCTGAATATATAGATGCATGCTGACCCGATCTTCGGGCTTTTGGTTGGGCATCAGAATGTAGCGGAAGCCGTTTTTGAATTCACCAAAGACGAGCGTCGGGTCGGGTTTTAGATCTGATTGCCGGTGCGCCAGGGTTTTGCTGGGGTTGAAAATGGCAGTGGCCGCATCTGATCTGTTTTCCAGTTTGGCATCACCGCCCATGGCCGGCAGGGTCAGACCCAGCAGGCAGACGGCGGCGATTGCGATGATTACTGAAACATTATGGATAAACTGTCGATATCGCATGTTCCATCCTTGTTTTAAGATTTATGTATTCAGTTCGAAAAATATAAATTCATAACTTAAGACATGAAAGGGGTTTTAGCAAATGATAAAAGGGTATGGATTTTGCCTTGCGCTGCTCGGGTCGGTGTGTTAAGCCGTCACAAAACTGTAACCATTCAGACAAAAAACGGTGAACAGCGTGCCAACTGAAATTGTTGTTCTTACAGTCGGTTTTATGGTGGGGTTTTATATGGCCTGGAACATCGGGGCCAATGATGTGGCCAATTCCATGGCCTCGGCTGTTGGCGCCAAGGCGATTACCCTTCGCCAGGCCATCTTCATCGCCGGCATATTAAATATTGTGGGGGCGGCCTTTATCGGATCCCACGTGACCGACACCATTCGAAAGGGGATTGTCTCGCCGGATGTAATGAGCGATCCCCATATTGCCCTGCTGGGCGCCCTTTCCGCCCTGCTTTCTGCTTCCCTGTGGGTTTCATTTGCCACCTGGCGTTCCCTGCCGGTCTCCACGACCCATTCCATTGTGGGCGCCATGGTGGGCTTTGGTATTGCCATGGGCGGTTTTTCCGTGATTCACTGGGCCGTGCTCGGGGCAGTGGTGGCAAGCTGGGTGATTTCTCCGGTATTCAGTCTGGTCATCGGATTTGTGATGTTTAAGCTGATCGTGCGTGTGGTGCTGTCCAAGCCCGATCCCTATGTGATCGCTCTTAAGCGGACGCCGTGGTTTATCAGCATTACAGTGTTTATTATCGCCATGTCATTTCTGTTTAAAACTCCCCTGGGCAAGAACCTTGCTTTGAGTACACCGGCTGCCGCCCTGATCTCGCTGATTATTGCCTTAAGCCTCGGATTTCTTGGAAGGCGCGTGATTGTGTACAAACTGGATGAAGAAAAGAAGCTTAGACTGGGCGCGGAAGCCATTTTCCGCCGTATTCAGATCGGCACCTCCTGTTACGTGGCCCTGGCCCAGGGAGCCAATGATGTGGCCAATGCCATCGGCCCGCTGGCGGTCATCTATTTTCTGGTGAAAAAGGGGACAATTGGCGCTACCGTGCCGGTGCCTTTTTTTCTGCTTTTGTTCGGTGGTGTAGGGATTGCGGTGGGCATTTCCATGGGCGGGGCCGGGGTGATCCAAACCGTGGGCAGCCGTATCACCACCCTTAGCAATACGCGGGGATTTTCGGTTGATTTTTCAGCCGCCACCACCGTTTTGGTCGCTTCCAAGCTGGGCCTGCCGGTCTCTACCACGCATGCGGCGGTCGGCGGGGTCATGGGCGTGGGGATGGCCAGAGGGTTTGAAGCGGTCAATTTTGGCGTTATATTTAAGATTATGCTATATTGGGTACTTACAGTGCCCATAGCCGCCATTACCTGTGTCGGTATCTTTAAATTCCTCGCCTGGTTGTTTTGATATAAGGAGATACAGAATGCGAATTCCGTTTTTTACGATGTTTATTACTTCCCCGTTTGATGCGCTACAGGAGCATGCTGAAAAGGTCAAAGAATGTTCCTGGGCCTTTCAGCAGGCCATGGAATGCTATGCCTCCACGCGATGCGACACCTTTGACGATCATCACCAGGAAGTGATCCGGTTCGAACACGAGGCGGATGAGATAAAGCGCCGGATACGAGGGCATCTGCCCAAAGGCGTGATGCTGCCCATAGAGAAATTTCAGCTTTTTCGCTATCTAAGGGAGCAGGATGACGTGTTGGATGCGGTCCATGAGTCGTTGAAGTGGCTTTCATTCCGCTCGGATGCGGGTATTCCCGAGAGTGTGGAAAAAGAGCTTTTTCTCTTGGTGGATGCCGTGATTGAGCCGATCGAGGAACTCGCCCACATGGTGGGTGAGGCGCGGAAATATTTTAAAACTTTTTCGGAAAAGCAGCGGAGCAAGGTCAAGGACATCATCCGCAATCTGCGTCAGATGGAACATGACGCGGACCAGCGCGAACATGTCCTGATCGAGAAAATTTTTGCCAACGAAACCGACCCGATTGCGGTTTTTCATCTGGTGAGGCTGGCCGAGACCATCGGCAGCATTGCGGACCACGCGGAAAACACCTCCGATATGATGCGGGCCATGCTCGCCAAATAATGGCAATGGGGCGTTCAGTCTAGAAGAACGCCCACTTCAGGTAGCCGATAAAGATAGCCCATGCGATGAGGCAGATCACATAGGATACCCACATCCCCCGTTTTCTGGCCTTTCCATGCTTATCCACCCCACCCACTTTGGTATGACAGGAAAAACATTCCTTTGCATCCATGGGCAGGTTGATAAAGCACTCGGGACATCGTTTGACCAAAAGCTTACTGCGGGCCTCTTTACTGAGAGGGCCTTTGGTTTGACTCCCGGTGTTTGCGGCCTTTTTCCCGAATAGCTTGGCCATTGGCAGTGTCCTGGATACTCCATTTATAAGATGTTCATAGCGCCCCGTTAACGTTCCAGGGATGGCCTTGGAGCTGAGATGTGTTTAGGCCGTCCCCCCTTAGTTGATTATCTGTTCGGATATTTCGATTTCGCTTTTTTCCCTTAGCTGCGCGATCCAGGCATCCATGTAGCGGGATTTTTTCTGGTCCAGCAGCTGTTGCACCATCTGTTCTTTTTCTTTTTCAAAGTTTTCCGGATCCGGCATCTGCTTATCAGCAAACGCAATTATGTAGAAACCCTTTTGGCCATCTATCGGCGTATCCGGCAGCGGCTCTGACGCAGACAGGCTAAACGCCGCATCCGTCAGCGCCTGATCTCTGCCGATTTCAGGGATGGATTGGTTGCGCGTAAAAAAGTCCGTGGTATGAATGTCAATGTCCGCCTCGGCCGCTGCGGCTTGAATCGAATCTGTGGATTTGACGGCAGTCAGAAATTCTTTGGCGGCTATTTGGGCCGCTTTTTTACGCTCCTGTTTTTTCCAGTCCGCGATTACCTGCTCGCGAACCGTATCAAATTCGGGGATTTGCGCTTCCTTTTTTTCAAGCACCTGGATCAGAAAAAAGGCATCGCCCAATTCCCTGACGTCGCTAACATCCATCCGGGGAAGTTCAAAGGCGGCTTTTGCAAAGGCCTTGGATTCGGAAACATCGGCCGGGCCTTTCTCCCGCGTGAAAAAACCGGTCGTCTGAACCGAGAGGTCCTCGCGGGATTCGGTGTTCTTAACCAGATCGTCGCCGGCAAATGAGATGTTGTACATGGAAAATGCATCATCATAGGCTTCGTTTTTGGCCTCTTCCATGGCAAGGGTTTGCCGGATTTCGTCCTTTACTTCAGCCAGCGGTTTGATGCTTTTTTCGGTTTTTTCTTCAACCTTTATGATGTGCCAGCCGAACTCGGTTCGGACGGGGGCGCTGATTTCGCCGGGTTCCATGGAAAATGCTTTGTCAGAGAAGGGTTTGACCATATCCCCGCGTTCAAATGTGCCGAGATCCCCGCCTTTTTCTTTACTCGGGCCTTCAGAATATTTTTCCGCCAACCTGGCGAAATCTTCTCCTGCCTTGGCCTGTTCCATGATTTCCACGGCTTTTTCCCGCCGTTTGGCCACCTCTTCCGGGCTGGCCGTTTTATCGAGTTTAAGCAGGATGTGGCGGGCGTGGACGGTTGCCGGCTGCTGATATTTTTCTTTGTTATTGCTGTAATAAGCTTCAATATCCGTCTCTGAGACGTCCACCGTTGACAGATAATCCTCGGGCGCAAATTTGACGAATCTGGCCTTGATTTGGGGCTGGGTTTGGTACTGCTGCTTGTTCTCCTCGTAATAGGCTTTCACCGCCGCCTCATCAATGGAAATATCAGAAAAATCCGCGGGCTTAAACAGGGCATAATCGATTTTGATCTCTGCATTTTTCCAGTTGTACCATTGCCGGGCTTCGGCCGGGGAGACCTGGATGCCGCTGGCCACAATGGAACGGAATTTCTGGATAAGCATGGATTCCCGCTGGAGGGCCTCAAAAGACTCCGGTGACAGGCGGTTCTGATTTAAAACCATTTTATACTGCTGCTGATTGAATTGCCCGTTTTTCTGAAACGCCGGAATACGGGTGATGGTCTCAGCCAATTCAGCAGGGGCCACCTGAAGATTGTATTTCCGGGCGGTCTGACGCAGAAGCTCGGTTTCAATAACTTGATTCATGGCCTGCTGCTTGAGATCGAACGTTTCAATCATTTCATTGTTAAACCGGTCCCCGAACTGCTGGCGGAGCCGTTCAATCATTCGCTGGTATGCCTGTTGATATTCGCGAATGGAAATCGGTTCGCCGTTGACACTGGCGGCTTTGGTGGTCCGGCCGGGATTGAAACTGCCGACACCCATGAAAACAAACGCCAGCACAATAATGCCCAGAAGAACTTTGATTATCCAAGAGCCGGCGTTTTCCCGCATTTTGTTAAGCATTTAACAATCTCCCAACTATATATAATTTTTTTATTATGATTAGGTATTTCGATAGGTTTCAGACGTTCCTGCCCGGCAGTACAGGTCCGGGCAGGTTTCCTGTATTTCTAATGGCTATCTGATTTTTTGTCAATATATTATAGGGGTTCAAAATAAGGCTTGACAGCCCAAGTACGTTTTATTAAATTCCGGGATTATTCCAAACGGGGCTGTAGCTCAGTTGGGAGAGCGCTTGAATGGCATTCAAGAGGCCAGGGGTTCGAATCCCCTCAGCTCCACCAAAAAAGTTTTAAGAGGCCGGTGTTTAAGAAGCACCGGCCTTTTTATATCCCTTTTATAAGACTTTCCGTAGAGTTTACCTCATCGAGTTCTTTTAAGCATTAGCCCAATCAAATCAAATTTTAAAAATCCTTTTAATCGCTGATTAATGATAATCATTTAATTCAACATGGACCGGAGCCTCCCGGCAGATGGAGACGCCCAGTCAGACCCATGCTGAAGTTCTATCCGCGTTCAACCGCCGGGTGGATGCCGGTGGAGTACAGCCCGTGTCGGCGTAAACGCTTGTCAAACGACAGTATATGGCTTTTTTGCAGCTCGTTTCCGAGTCCTGTCTTAGAATTTTACTCTACGTTGTAGGAAAAACAACCTCAAAAATTTCAGAGAAAATCTGATAGAAATTTTTATGTAAAGAGTTTATTGTTGACGTTAAAGTTAATAAACTTGAAGTAACCTTGATAACTCCATAATTCAAAGGTCTTAAAGCTATGGCGCATTCACAAAAAAGGAACGCAACCAGAAGTCAGGCCTGGCCGGAAACAAAAGCTTATATAGAATATTTGATGCCCAACCATCATAATGGCGTCAAAAAGTACAGTTCCTGCGGCGATGTAAGAGATATCGGCTCCGGCGGCATGTTCCTGAACACCCGGGATTTTATTCCCGTAACGACCAATCTGGGCATTACCATCTGCTTTGATTCAGAGGTCGAGAAGCAAAATCTTTCAATAAGCGCCCAGGGACAGGTGGTGCGCTCAGAAAAAAATGGCGTGGGGATTCGTTTTACAAACATCAACCTCAATCGGTTTCGAAACTGCGTGATAGAAAAAATTAATAAAACCCGTGCCTATGATTTACAAACCATCGAATTGGATGAATTGGCGGTATGATAAAAGAGCGTATCAAAAGCCCCCTCATACCTGACCTGGCTGGTTCAGAAACCGTCTTGCTTGCAGAGGATGATGACCTGGTATTGGCCTCCACAGCTTTGGCTGGCGGTTTGCCGGAACAGTGGACTGAGGTTACCCCCGCAGATTATAAATTGCTCAACAAAAAACCGGGGCTTGTCTATCAACAGCCTGCCCCGGTTTCTCAATCAATAAGCCTCGGATTCAACCGAGGCTTATTTGTAAATGCCCTGCCTGAATTATTCCGTAAGTAGACGCAGGGTCCAGAAAGCGCCGGTCTGATAATCGGATTTCGGCACCGCTAAAACTGAATTGCTGGTGGCCTTGCCGCCGTTTTCCATGGCCCGCCGCATTATCTCTGCTTTAAGGCCTTTGATAAAGGCTTTTGTTTTTATTGGCCATAGGCCCGCCAGGGTTGCTTGACGCGTTTATTCGGCTATTTTTTCCAGTGCCTGATCAAATTCGGAGATCCGCTTCCGCCAGTCATATTTCGACATGCTGTCGGCCAGCTGTTGGCGGATGGCTGTATAGTCCTGGGGCGCCGTCAGAACACCTGCGAGTTTGGCCGTGAGTTGCTCAAATGTGTCGTATAGGCATAAATGGTGCATTTCATTGGGAATAATTTCAGGATAGACCAGGCGGTTCGGTACCAGCGGAAGACACCCAAATCGCGCGGCCTCGACAATTGCGATGCCGAAATTTTCCTGAATGGCCGTGCTTATCACTACTTTTCCCGCCTTAAGCCACTCGAAATAAGCAGCCTTGTCCTTGACGTATCCGAAGTGAACCAGTTTTTCATTAAATCGGGTTTCTACGCTTTTAAATACAGGGGGCATACTGCCATATGACTCCCCCAGCACAGCCAGGCGGAAGTCAATGCCTTTTTTCGCCACTGTTTCCAGCGCACTGAAGAAGATGTCCGGCTGCTTGTCAAACTCCCATCGATGGTTCCAGATCACAAGCGGGGGGTTTTCTGTTTGCGGCCCCGTCGGTGCCGCCGCCATGGAGAAATTACAGCCCGGATAGCACACAGCGGATTGGCTGCGGATTTTTTTAATGGCCCAGGCGGGGCGGTAATCCGGCATCATTCGGATAAATCCGGGCAGATGATCAAAAAAATCATTAAAATGCGTGTTTGAATTAAAAACCACGCGGTCGGCCGCAAGGGCCGTGGTTATATCCGTAAATCCGAAATGCGCATCCCGGACTTCTCCCGGCTGAACCGGATAAGTTAACTGATTTTCGTGAAAATAGACCATTGCCGGCGGGCATGTGCCGGGGCAAAGGGCTTTAAAGTCAGCCAGAGCCATCAGATCTGAGCAGATAAGGGCGTCATAGGCGGAAATTTCTTTTATTTGATGAATAAAGTGCAGGGCGGCCCCTCGCATCCGCCATTTCCAGAAACGGGCGGGCAGGGCATACAGATCCGCATCATGCTTGGTGTGTTTTATAAAGCCATCGGCAAAGTCCCGATGCGAGCCCCCGTAAAAGGGCTCAAGAAAAAGCAGGCGCATGGTTTGTTCCGCTATTCGATTTTGAATATGGACATGATTACTCTGAATGTAGTATAAATTAAAACTAAACGCAATTTGGCTGTAACCGGTTTGTCCGTTAAAAAGGGCCGTTGTTTCAGCCGGGGGAGGCGGGTATGGAGGCGATTTTGAAAAAATTTTTGATGTTAATGGTTTTATTTGTCTGCGCGGCAGGCTGTATGTCCCCGCAAGTCAAGCTTTTCACGGATGCCACAGATCCTTTGAAAGAGTTTACTTTACAGGGCCGGGCGGATACAAAGGTGCTTTTGATCCCGGTAAACGGGATTATATCAGACTTTTCGCATAAAGGCCTGTTGCGGACAGAGCCAAGTATGGTCCAGGAGGTCGTCTCTCAACTGGATATGGCGGCAGAAGATCCGGAGATCAAGGCGGTGCTCTTTAAGATCGATTCCCCGGGCGGGTCGGTGACTGCCAGTGACGTGATATATCATGAGGTCCAGGCGTTTAAGGAGAAAACCGGCAAAGCCGTTTCCGTCGTATTGATGAATGTGGCCGCTTCGGGCGGATATTACATGGCGCTTCCGGCGGATATGATCATGGCCCATCCCACATCAATTACCGGGTCGGTGGGGGTTATTTTTCTTCGGCCGAAAGTAAACGGCCTGATGGAAAAAATCGGGGTGGATGTCATTACCCATACTTCGGGGACACATAAGGATATGGGCTCTCCCTTCAGGGATGCCTCTGAAGAAGAGGCCCAAATCTTTCAGGGACTGTCTGAGAGTCTGGGGAGCCGTTTTGTCAATTTGGTTAAAACTCATCGGAGCCTCTCTGATTCGGCCCTGGCCGAAGTTGAGACAGCGCGGATTTTTTTGGCGGAGGATGCGCTTGAAATCGGGCTGGTGGATGAAATCGGCTATTTGAGCGATGCATTTAAAAAGACCCGTGCCATGGCGGGTCTGCCGGAAGATGCAAAGCTCGTGGTCTACCGCCGGAGCGAATACCCCAATGACAATATTTATAATACGCAAACCCGCTTTCAGGCGGGCGGGCAATCTTTAATTGACCTGGGCATTCCCCAATCTGCTAAATTGGGCCGCTCGGGGTTTTACTATCTCTGGCCGGCGGGTATTGATTTTAAGTAACAGGCGGCATCCGAATGGCATCCATCTAAGCTATCTGTTGATGATATTTCGTTTATGAAGAAGCCGAAAATTGAACCCAAACTGCGAAGCCTGATCGAGACGCTAAGAGCCCAGGGCTTTATTTTAAAGGGCATTAAAAACGGCTTTCGGATAAAGTTGGAAAACGGTCATGACGTGGATGTGTATACGCTTAAATCCAATCCCTCCCATGTCCGGGCGCGTGTTCGAACGACTCTTGGCGACGAGGCGGCCCGAAGCGAAACGATTGAAAAAATTTATCGGATGCTCTCAGACTGCACCCGCTATATCGCTGTAGTCAATCGGTTTAAGCTGACCAAGGATATGGGTGAGGCGTATGTTTATTATGCGCATGTGGATTTATCCGAAACCCCGGCTTACCAGGAGACCATTTTGATCGGAGGGGCGGCTGAAGCGGCGACCTCAACGGAAGCCTATGAGGTATCAGAGGTTTCCGTTGAGGTTGAGGAGGATGCGGAAATTCAGCCGGATGAACCAGAGGCATTGCCGGATGAGATTCGGGAAGAGGAGACGGCTGAGGCAGAAACGCCCGAAGCCCAGGCGGATGAAGCACAGATCGATCTCACGGATTTTTTGGAAAGCGAAGAAACCGGGCCGCCTGAACCTGAAGATGCGGTACGCCGGCTGGAAGCCGTAGATGCCAAAACCCTGCGGCAGGCCTTGGACAATTTGTCCCTGCCGCGCTCCAGTAATGTGCGTCTAGTGCTCACCCGGCTCTATCGCAGCGCCATAGATGCGGAGGAACTGGCGGCCACAGTCGGGGTTGAGGCGGATAAAATCAATAAGGCCAATGATATGGAGGAGCTAAAGATGATCCGGGAAGGGCATGCCATCGATTTTCTGCATCCCTTGATCGAGCTTCTATGGCAGGCGGTAAACCGCCAATCAGACAACGGATAGCCGAGCCCGGGCACTTTTCCTGTTAATCGGGGGTTCTGACCGCCCGAACGGTTCCGCATTCAGTGGCATCCCGGCGAACAACCTCCCCATTCGTTTCGTTTTGGCCGGTCACCGTGTCAACGATCTTATGCCATCCATCTGAATAGCGGGAGTAATTCTCCGAACTCCAGTACCACTTGTTTTTATCGGCGGGGAAAAAGGGCTTTGTTTTGTATATCGCCGCCAGCTCATCCGGCGTAGGCAGACGCCAGTCCGAATATCCGCCGGTTGACAGATCTTCGACGTATTGCCGGGCCATGTCATAGGTAAGGCACTGATCCGGCCGGCTAATGCCGGAATCCACCAGGGTCCACATCAGGCCGGTTTCTTTATCCAGCACGACCCCTTCAGTTTTTTCAACAAACCGGTCATCGGCCTGCCTCAGATCGGAGCGGATTTTTTCTTTGGCATCGTTTATGCGTTTTTCCCGGATGCGCTGGTCAAGCCGGGCTAATTCCTTGCGAATGTCTTCCTCTACCGTGGTGTCAGGGTAAGCTTCTAAGTAATCCAGAAAGATCTGCTTGGCAGCGTTGAAATCATCGCCTTTTTGTGCCGCCTTATCCTTCAGATTCGCAAGAACCTGTTCATCCCTGTGGCGTTTTTCGTATTTGGGCAGCAACTGTTTGAGCTGATCCGCGTGGCTGTTATCATACAATTCAATATAGGTTTCACATAGCTGGATGCATGTTTTCCAGTTTTCCGCTTTTTCGCATTCATTCAGCCGGTTTTTGACGAATATGAAATATTCGTTGCTCATATCATCTATCAGCTGTTCGATTTCTTCCCTATGCGCCCCGTTCGGATGGTTCTCGATATAGTCCCGGGCAGCGGCGATCTTCTCATCCGTTGTCCCCTTGGCCATGACGGACTCCAAGGCCTCGTAATCCCGAGCCTCGGCAAGTGATTCCATTTTATTGATTTGTTTTTTGGCCTGGCTGACGTGGGGATTGTCCGGATGGCGGTCGATAAATGTCTCGTAGACCGCGGCCGCTTTTTCATATTCTTCTGCGGTCTTATGCGGCTCCGCCTTTTCCATAGCCGCCTCGTATTGCTGCTTTTTGATCTGGTCCTGAACCTTTTTTATTTCCTGCCGAACCGTTTCCAGGTATTCACTGGATGGATTGGCGTCCAGATATTTACCCAGCAGCTTCAGTTTTTCCTCAGCATCCTGCTCCTGACGGACATTGGCCATCATTGACTGGAATTCGGTTTCCTCAACCTGTGTCTGATGTATGTGCGAAAAAATCAGTCCCGCGGCAATTGCCACGATGATTGCCGCGGCTGCAGCTCCGCCGATAATCAGCTGTTTTTTGCGTTTATTCGGGGCCTTGTCAATTTTATAGCCTTTGCGGCCGCAGTAGCTTTGGATATAGGAATTGGCCTCCTGCTGGTCCATGCCGAACTCCATGGCTTTTGAACCAGCACATCATAGTATTCCGGCCGGATTTTGCCGTTGGTGGCGGCGATATCGATGTCCGAATCAAGCGCGGCCAGTCGGGAGCGGGCCAGTGAAATGTCGTAGGCATTCCGGCTTTCATCGGATTTGAAAATGGTCATGCAATGCCCGGCCAGGGTGTTGCTGGCGGTCACTGTGGCATCTTTCCGGCTGATGTTGCCCAGTTCTTTCTTTTTCCGGCCGGCCTGGGCCTGCAGGGATTCAAGGTCGGCGCTTTCCGGCAGCCCCAGAAAATCATAGAGTGAGGATTTGCCCAGGATTTTCAGGTTATCATTGATGGTTTTTTCAAGGGATTTATCAATGTGGCGCGGTTTGACGTCGTTTTGCTCCTTGTCGTCTTTTTTTATCGGGCACCGGACCCGGCGGCGGACGTCATCCTCGTTCAGGGAATGCCGTTTCGCAATTTTGGCGATTTCCCCCTCGGTAATATAGCCTTTATCCATGCGAAGGCTGATGGCCCGGTCGATATGGCCGAATTTTTCCTGTTTCTTGGCATTGATCCGGTCCTGGATCTCGTTTTGGGACAGGCCATGCACATTGGCCAGCTTGATCACTTCTTCCTGCGCGAGAAAGCCCTTGCCCATCAGGATGTCAATGTGCCGGTCGATCTCCGGATATTTGCTTTCTTTTCCCTGCTTGATGACCTGTTTGGCGGCTTCCAGCTCTTCAGCCCGCAGTTGCGGGTCCAGCATCACTTTTTCGATCTCAGGGATCAGGCTGATGTTTTTCTGGGCCTGGAGTCCCTTGGTCGGGTGGTTGCGCAGCTTACTCCATTCGGTCTGTTTCTTTTTGATCCGCTGTTTGATAACGTCGGGATCAGTCTCCGGCGGTTCGATGGAGAGGTCTAACAGGATATAAAAATTTTCACGTTCCATGAATTGTTTCTAATGTGTCGGTTTAATTTTAAATTTGCCTGCATGACAGGCGGGCGGCGTTAGTGAACCACCAGGCTCTGGGAGCGGGCTTTGGCTTTTTCCAGTGCCTCGCCCTGAATGACCGAGGCCGTATCCAGCACCACCTCCACCTGCCGGTTTTCACTGGTTTCCAGGGCGGTGATATGCAGGCGCCCTTCCTCGTTTAAACTGAAGGTGATTTCAATCGGCAGATCCGCCGGCAGCTCGGGCGGGAGATTCAATACAGCGGTTTTGATTTCAACCGCATGGTCCAGCGGAATTTCCACGCTGCTGGTTTCGCTCTCCATGATCCGGATGAGAACGGTCTGCTGGTTTTCCACCGCTGTAAAGAAATTCTTTTTGCGGCTGATGGGAACGGCCGTATTTCTCAATACCAGATTGAATACGATTTCTTCGTTCTTCGGGTTATGGGCGACCACGCCGAAGCTTTTGCTGGTCACATTTTTGACCTTTAGCATGGCGCTTTGAATGGTGGGCAGCGTGTAGCCGGTATCATCGGCCACTTGCTGGGCCGCAGCTTTGAAGTCCTCCGGTTTGACCTGCTTGGTTTCAATCATTTCCGAGAGATTGGCAAATTCCTCCACCGATTTCTGGGTCTTTTCCGCCAGGCGCTGGATCAGGCCGTCGTTTAGGCTGAGTTTCCAGCCATAAATGGCCGCCCCTTTGGCCACCGCCTCATCCGGATCAAACACCTTCGGGGTAACCTCGAATTCCTGTTTGATATGCTCCTGAATCTGGGGCATCCGGGTGGAGCCGCCGACCAGGATGATTTCATCAAATTTTTCATGGCCTTTATCGCGGGCGGCGCTTAGCATATCCCGGGTAAAATCAATGGTCCGCTCCAGAAGGTCCGCAGTGACCTCCTCGAATTTTTCCCGTTCCAGAACGATTTTTACCCGCTCGCCCCCGTGGGTGACCGAAATCGGGGTTTTGCTCCGCTGACTTAATATTTTTTTGGCCTTTTCCGCCGAAAGCTGCAGATCCTGCCAGGTGTCCGGGTCCTCCAGGATATCCTCCTGGCTCTGGGTCTCTTCCTGGTACTTTTCCACCATATAGGCGACGATCCGGTCATCCCAATCCTTGCCTCCCAGATTGTGGTCCCCGCCCGTGCAGACGACCTCCACCGAATCCTTTTGAATGTCGATCATGGTGACGTCAAATGTGCCGCCGCCCAGGTCATAGACCAGCACCACGCGGTTCTCATGCGTGTCCAGCGTGCCATAGGCGATAGCCGCGGCCGTGGGCTCATTGATAATCTGACGGACATTGAATCCGGCGATCTCGCCGGCTTTCCGGGTGGCCTCCCGCTCATTAATGCCGAAGTAGGCCGGACAGGTGATGACCACATCCGTAACTTTTTCGCCAAGATATTGCTCCGCATCCTGGGCCAGCTTTTTCAGTATATAGGCGGAAATTTCTTCCGCCCGGTAATCTTCATTATTGTATTCAAATACAAAATTCGGCTCCCCCATGGCCCGCTTGACAAAGCTGACCACTTCATTGGGGTATAGTTTGGAGCTTTCCTTGGCCACATCCCCAACCACAACGGAATCCCCGTCAAAAAATACCACCGAGGGAGTAACCCGTTCATTTTCGGCATTGGGAATGATCACTGCCTTTCCAAACTCATCCACGTAAGAAATGGAAGAATAGGTGGTGCCCAAGTCGATTCCGAAAATGCGCTTACCTTTTTTCTCCATCAGATCTCCTTGTTATCAGCATTATCAGCCGTGGATTCACGATTGCAGATATAGATTGAAACAATCTCCGGGCGGATCACCTTGCCGTCCCATTCATACCCCGGACGAAGCCGCTGGGCGATCATTTTATCCTTTAACGGATCATCGGTTTCAATTTTATTCACCACGCGCTGGCGGGTGGGTTCAAGGGTGTCGCCTTCCGTGGTAAACGCCTCCACGCCTTCCCAGGCAAACATATCCTCCAGCTCCTGGGCCATATCTTCCAAATACTGGAGCAGTTTGGCATTGTTTTCCTCGGAAAGGGGCTGCTCCCGATAGTGACCGACCAGTTTCCGCGCATCATCAACGATTTTTATGACATCGGTAAAAATTCGTTGCAAATATTTTTTAAGAAGCCCGTCCCGATAATCCTGAAGGGATTGGTGCAGGTCATCAATGACCTTGTTCTTGTGCTCGTCATATTTGATTTTGCTGTCAAAGGCGTCGGCCAGATCTTCAAGCTGATGCTCAATCCCCTTGATCGCCGGAAACAGTTGTTCCACCCCCTTTTCCGGGGGCTCATGAGGGGTATCCGGGGTATCTTTGTCCCCGGTTGTGTCTGTGGTGTGCGGCTCCGTGGATTCGGCATGGCTGATCGCCGCCTCAGCCGGTTCCGTGGCTTCAGCAGGGCGGTCAGATTCTTTTTCGGATTCGCTCAGATTGTCCAGATGGATGCCGAATTCCAATTCATTGCTGTCATTATTGCTGTTTTGATCCATGCAAGGCCCCTGATCTTAATTCGGGTTTTGGGCGAAGATGCGTCGAATTTTCAAGAATCTATAATTATTACCGCACATTAAAGATCAACTCACGCCGTTTGTCAAGGTAAATTTCTGTCCGGAACAACAAGTATCCTATTGAAAATGCAAACAATGCAGGGGCTGCACTGACAACCCACCGCCGACACCTCTAAATTTCACGTATTTTCTATCCCTTATCCGGCCGTGCCGTTGAACTCGGCTACGGTTTTTTTCAGCCAATCCGTCCATTGGCTGATCCCTTCTCCGGTCTTACAGGAAACTTCAAAAAGCGCTATATCCGGGTTGAGCCGGTTTACATGGGATTTTAACCGCGCTGTATCGAAATCCGAGAGCTGCATATAATCAATTTTGTTAACCACCAGCGCATTGGCCTTGGTAAACATCAGGGGGTATTTAAGCGGTTTGTCATCACCCTCCGGAACGCTTAGTATCATCGCATCTTTAATGGCCCCCGTGTCAAACTCGGCCGGGCAGACCAGGTTGCCCACGTTTTCGATAAATACCAGGTCCAGGGATGGGTTATCCAGGCCATCCAGCCCCTTTTTTACCATGGTGGCATCCAGATGGCAGAAGCCGCCGGTTCGCAGCTGAACACTGGGGATACCGGTTTCGGCGATTTTTTCGGAATCCACCACTGAATCAATGTCGGCTTCAATGACCCCGATGCTGATTTCATCTTTCAGGGCTTCAATGGTGCGCAGCAAAAGACTTGTTTTTCCGGAGCCCGGCGAAGACATGAGATTGATCATCAGGGTCTGCTCCCGCAGCAGTCGATCCCTTAGTTCCTGGGCCACCAATGCATTGTCTGCTTGAATGTCTTCCTTAATCTCAATCAGTTTGATCTCATCCATTACTGGGCCTCCATTTCTTTAATATAGTACTCGCGGCCGGAGACCAGGGTAAAATCGGCACTCGCCCCGCATTGCGGACAAACCATTTCGCCCAGCTTCGCTTTGCTGACGGATTCGCTCCGGCCGCAGGCATTACAGCGAATCACGATCGGTGTGCGTTCAATTTTCAGTTTTGCGCCGGCGGCGATCGTATCCTTGCTCAGGTAATCGAAATAATGCTGTATCCATTCATCTTCGAGTTCACTCAACTCGCCGACGGTCAGGGTGATCGAGATAATTTGGCTGACCCGGTTGCGCTCGGCGTGTTTTAGCACAATATTGAGTATACGTTCGGTAACAGGCAGTTCATGCATTGCTGTTTCTTTCCAAACCGATTAACATAAAAATAGTATAGCACAGAAAAGGGCATTTTGCCTACCCTATCGTTTTAAAAGGCAAAAGGCAAATTGAAGTTACAGGCGCATCTATCCCAGGACAAATGTATCATTCTATCTATATATGGACTCGTAAAAAAATCGACTCCGGGACGGCAAAGAAAAAAGTTCAAGATCGTGGCGCGCAAATCCCGCGGAATGCAGCGCAAAAAAGATATTGGATTTTTTGCGAAGCCGTCAAGTCCTAACTTGGAGGTGTGATGGATACCACGGTGCTTGTGGGCATGGTTATTATTGCCGGTTTTTTGCTGGGCAAGGGGATGGATCGTTTTGGCCTGCCGCGTGTCACCGGCTATATTATTGCGGGCCTCCTGCTAAACCCTTCGGTTTTCGATCTGATACCTGAGAATTTCCCGCGTCATACTCAGCCCGTTGTCGATATCGCCCTGGCGTTTATCACCTTTGCCATCGGCGGAACGCTTTCCCTTGAAAAGCTGCGTTTGGTCGGGGCAAAGCTGTTCGCCGTGACACTGGCTGAAGCCGTGTTGACATTTGTTTGCATTTTTGCGGGCACTTTGTTGCTCTTCCCGGCGCTCGTCCATGGGACCCCGGATCTGGCCGGGTGGGGTGTCATCCTGCCGTTTACCATCCTTATGGCCTCCCTGGGGGCGCCCACCGATCCGTCGGCTACGCTGGCGGTGGAGCATGAATATGGCGCCCGGGGGAAGCTTTCCCAAGCGATTATGGGAATCGCGGCATTTGATGATGCGCTGGGCATTTTGTTTTTCAGCGTCGGCGCCGCGGGTTCGGCCATGTTTTTCAATCCGGCAGAGGTTTCTTTTTCAGCCGCGGTGCTTGAAACCGGATATGCCATATTCGGCGGCATGGCGCTGGGCATCGGGTTCGGCCTGATATTTAATTGGATCAGCCGATTCCTTAAGTTCTCGAATGAAAGTGAGGGGATCTATATCGTTCTCGTGCTGGGCCTGCTCTCCTTGTGCTTCGGCATTGCGGATACGCTGGCACTGGATGAACTGCTTGCCACAATGCTCATGGGGCTTATGGTGGTTAATTTCCATTCGGAGCATGAAAAAATCTTCCACATGCTGGAGCGTTACACGGAAGAGCTGATTTTCCTTTTGTTTTTTACGTTAAGCGCCATGCATCTGGATTTTGCCTTTTCAGGCGCCACTTATCTCTTGATTGGCGTGTTCGTGGGCTTTCGCGCGCTGGGCAAATACACGGGCGTTTATATCGGCGCGGGGATTAGCGGATTGGATAAAACCGTGAAAAAATATGCGGCCGGCGGGTTAATCCCCCAGGGCGGCATTGTGATCGGGCTGGCCCTGATGGTGCAGAATAAGCCGGAATTCGCGGAGATTGGCGGACTTTTGATGAATACTGTCATGGGTGCAACCGTCATCCATGAAATCATAGGCCCCTTGTGCACCAAGTTTGTTTTAAAGAAAAGCGGAGATATTTAAACAAGTGGAGGTAAGAAATGGCTCAAGACAAGCTCTTTTCTCCCTTTCAGGTAAAAGGTCATGAATTTAAGCATCGCATCGGCATCGCCCCCATGACCCGGGTATCATCGCCCGGGGACAGCATTCCCCGAAAAGATGTGCTCGACTTCCTGGTCCGCCGCGCGGAAAATGACTGCGCGGTGGTTTATACAGAGGCGATCCTGACGGATTATGAAAGCGCGCAGGGCTACCCCAACCAGTCCCGGCTGGTTACCGCCCGGCAGATAAACGCTTGGCAGCCGGTGGTCAAGGCGATTCAGGATGCCGGCGCGGTCGCCCTCATGCAGATGTTTCACTGCGGCCGGGTGGCGTGGCCCGAGATTAACCCGGCCGGCCGGATTATCGCCCCAAGTCCGATTGCGCCCAAGCAGAACAACCCGCTCACCAGTGCCCCGTATCCGGTGCCGGATGAGATGTCCCGGTTTGATATTGACCACGTGATTAATGGATTCGTAGAGACCGCCAAGGGGGCGGTGGCGGCCGGATTCAACGGGATCGAGATTCACGGGGCCCACGGGTATCTGTTAAACGAGTTCCTTTCAACCTACTCCAATCAGCGGACCGATGCATACGGGGGGTCTGTTCATAATCGGTTTCGATTTGCCAGGGAAATCATTCAGGCGGTCAGTTCAGCGGTACCAGCGGATCGACTGATAACATTTCGGGTTTCAAACTGGGGGATAGCTGATCCGGAGGTCTCATTGTTTGATTCAGCGGATGAGTGGCAGGAAATGATCAAACTGCTGGACGCGGAACCAATAGACATGATTTCAGTTTCCACCATGGATTATTCCGCGCCGGCGTTTGCGTCCGGCAAAAATATGGCCGCCCTGACCCGGGAGGCGACAGATAAGCCGTTGATGATTTGCGGGGGCATATATGATCGGCAGACCGCCGAGGATGCGATAAACGATGCCGAAATCGTACTTTCCGGCAAATCCCTGCTCTTAAATCCTCACTGGGTGGCGGATATCCGGGAAAACAAGCCGCTTACCCGCCGGACCAGTGAAGAGGCCAATGTGGCTTACACGGATGAACCCTTGCCTTAGGTTCAAGATTGGCTTGAGTTCCCCGGGGTTTTTTCGCGTGGCGGCGCCGCCCGGCATTCAATTGAAATTCTGCGGGATGCCTATATCAGGTAATAATGGTCTCCGGAACGGGCGGCACGTCCCTGCTGAATCAAGTAGTCAAGATGCTTTTTCACCATGCCCCGTTCCCCGAACATGAAGAACTCTTTGGGTTCTCTGGGTTTTTTATAGATAAACCCTATGATTTCAAAATTCAGTTGGAATGATAAATATCAATAGGTTATAGATAAATATGTTGCTATACTTGATCAGATTTTGACAAATTTTTTATCGTAAAAAAAGCTTTAAACTAAATACAAATATCTTATCTAAACTAAAATTTAAAATGGATTATGAGCTAAATATTAAATCTACTTATTTTATAAGGTCACAATCAGCATCAATTTATTTTTGATAAAGTATTGCATTAAATCGGCCTTTAAAAACTGAATGCAATACATTATCAAAATTGCTTGATCCCCGAAAAATGGGACTGAATTATGTCATTTATGTCTTTTTGCCCAGTAACCATGTTGAAATCCAACTGAATTTTGTGGCAATAGGATAAACCATTGTTCGGCAATTTCTTGGAGGGTTCTCGGGGCGGAGAGGAAGTTGACGATTTTTTCCTCCCGCTCATAGATGACATCCAGGTAGGCTTTGGCCAAGTCTGTTATATCGCCGGTAATGATGCCCATGTTATGGGAGGTCACAAATACCTCGGCCGGAATATCCAAGATCCAGTGCACGGAGTCGATCGTTTCCGCGATATCTGACACCGCATCCCCGTACCAGGGGCCGAAGGGGGTCAAATCAATATCGCCTAAAAACAGCAGATTCTCTGACTCGCAGAAAAACCCGCAGTGGCCCGGGGTATGGCCGGGGGTATGGATGACCCGGAGGCGGGTTTTGCCGAAATCGAGGATGTCGCCGTCCTGGAACTGTTTTGCGGGGAAGCGCTCCTGATAGTTAAAGGAATTGATCAGGATATCCCGCCAGGCACACGATTCAGGACCATCGACAATACCGTAGGCTTCCAGAAGCTTATCAATCGAGTGAAAGCAGGGGGCGTCATGCCGGATGAAAGAATTGTCTGTCCCGGTTTTGACCGCTTGAAACTGGCCTCCAACGGCTGATCCGAAAAGCGGGCGCCTATCTTTTCATGCTGACAAAAAGCGCGAATGTGGAAGAAATTTTTTGCCTATTGCAGTGCGGCTTTGACCGTGTCAAAGCCGATACGGTCTATCATTTTTCCCATACGCTCGCCTTTTGAGGCGGTTTCCTTGTAATAATCGACAACCTGGCTGACTTTTTCAAGGGCCTGCGCATCGCTTAATTCAGCAGCCAATTCCTGGGCGATACGGGGTTTGGAGCCCACATTGCCGCCGATAACCAAAGTCCAGCCCTTGGCTTTTCCGAATAATCCAATATCCCTGACCCAGGATTCCGCGCAGTTGATCTGGCATCCGGAAACAGCCATTTTAAATTTCCCGGGAAGCTCCAGCCCATGGTATTTCTTATCCAGTTCCATGCCCAGCCCCAGGGCATCCTGCTGGCCAAGTTTACAGAAGGTGGTCCCCGGACATGCCCGCACGCTGCGTACACAAAGCCCTACGGCAGCCCCGGGGGTCATATCCAGCTCCTTCCATACATTATCCAGGTCTTGTTCCTTGAGCCCTACAATGGCGATTCTTGTGGCGCTGGTAATTTTTAACGCCTGGGCGTTGTATTTTTCTGAAATATCAGCGATTTTCCGCAGAAGTTCCGGTGTGACAACGCCGCAGGGGATATGGGGGGCAATGGCATAGGTCTCTTTGTCTCTCTGAATGATGGCACCTTTTTCTCCAAGTTTCAGCATAGCAGCATCTCCTTTGGTTTGGATCTATCTTCGAAGTCTTGTTTAATTCCGCTCTGTTAACAAGCTGCTCTCAATATAGAAACATCCCTCTGAATAGTCAATTGATTCATTTACGTCTCGGCGCTGGCCAAGCCGTTAAATTTTTCCGACTGTTTACCGAAGCGTCCCAAAAGAGTTACTACCTATATTCCGACTGAAATCCAGAAAGCCGCCTTCACACTCCCGGGAGCACCGGTGCTCATAAAGGGACGGAAGGAGCTTCTCAAGCCTCTCCGGAAAACCGGGGATGGTGTTGGAGGGGTAGTGCTCCATCTCTTCTAAGTCAACGCGCATGACGATGAGGTTGTGACGCCAATTGGACCAGTAATTCGGACCACGCAGGACCCTTGTTTCCAAAATTTTCATAATTCCGTTTTTCCTTCTTCTGCAACTATACCTACTTATTAATAATACGTATTCAACCCTTAAAGTGCCATTTGGAAGGCCAAAAATAAAAAAATACTTTCTTGCTATGCTCCATGGGAGTAATTATTGTCAGGTTATGAAAAAAACAAAAGGCATTTTGATAATCATTGGCGGTGATCTCTACCTTCCTTCCGAGGACAGCGGCACAGAAGTAATCGGCAACGGAGAGATTCCAGAAATCGAATCCGCTATTATTACGCGGTTCTGCGAGTCGTTAACCGGCGCTACCCACCGTATTGAGATTATTCCCACCGCATCGGGCATTCCGGAAAAAGCCGGAAAGCAGTATATCAAGGCTTTTAAAAATCTGGGTTTTGAAAACGTCGGGGTGATGGACATCCGGGAACGGGAAGATGCGCTGAATGAAGAGATGGTTCAGCGGGCCTGCTGATCCGAAAGGGGGACATCCTGGAGGCTGTGGGTTCCGGCCTGATCATCGTGGTGGACGGCTCGGGCATCCGGCACACCAATTTGGCCTCCATCAGCGAAGGAGAGCTCATCTCCATAGAAAATTTAAGCGTGCATGTTCTGGTACCCGGTGATGTGTTTTACCTGTCCGAACGGAAACTGGTTCCGTATCGGACCGGCTGACGAGTCTTTTACAATGGATCGGAGAAATTCGGAGAAAATGAAGAAAAACGTATTTATTATCGGCCTGGATGATTTCAACCTGCAGATGCTGCAATCCCTCAAACATGCCGATGAATGCAACTTTATCGGCTTACTTGATATTCATGACTTAATCGACAGCGGCCAGTACCGGCTGGCCGACATGCTGGCGCTGGCCGAACAGGAGCTGCAAAACTTTGACGGCCCGGTTGACGCCATTGTCGGATACACGGATTTCCCGGTAAGCACCATGACCCCGATTCTGTGCGCAAAGTTTAATGTTCCCGGCCCGAGTCTTGAAAGCGTCCTGAAATCTGAACACAAGTACTGGAGCCGGCTGGAGCAAAAACAGGTCATCCCCGGGCACATCCCCAGATTTTACACGTTCGATCCGTTTGACGACAACGCCCTTGAAAAGATCTCCCTTGATTTTCCCTTCTGGATCAAGCCGGTCAAGTCCACCGCCTCCCAGCTGGGATTTCGGATCAACAACAAAAGGGCATTTAAGCGGGCCATCGAAATCCTGCGGAAGAAAATCGGGTTATTCAAGCCCTTCGACTACCTGCTGGACATGGTGGTGCTGCCGGAGGAAGTGGCCCGCGTGAACTCATCGTTTTGCGTGGCCGAGCAGATCATATCCGGGCACCAGTGTACCCTGGAAGGCTACGTCCGAAACGGAGAGGTGCACATCTACGGCATCATCGATTCCATCCGGGAGCCCAACCGGACTACTTTTTCCCGGTATCAGTACCCATCGGCGCTGCCCGGACGCGTGCGAAAAAAAATGACAGAAATCAGCGAAAAGGTCATGACGCACATCGGTTTTGACCACTCCGCCTTTAACCTCGAATTTTTCTGGGATGAAAAACAGGACAAAATCTGGTTTCTGGAGATCAATACCCGCATCCCCCAGTCGCATTCCGATATTTTCATGAAGGTGGACGGCGCCTCCAACCACCAGATCATGCTCGATGTGGCGCTCAACCGGGACCCTGAATTTCCGAAGCGGCAGGGAAAATTCCGGGTGGCCGGAAAATTTTTCCTCCGGGAATACCAGGACAAGCGGATCACCGGGATCCCAACCAAAGAAAATATCCTTCAAATCAACGAAGAAGTGCCGGGTATGCTGATCGATATCCAGGGCAAAGTCGGGATGAGGCTCTCGGAGATTCCGGAGCAGGACAGCTACAGCTACGCCACCGCCTTTATCTACCTGGGCGCGGACAGCCAGAAGGAGCTTCTGGACAGATACCGGAAGGTTCGGGAGATGCTGCGGTTTTCCTACGAGGATCTTACCATACCGGCCCTGTCAACGGAAAAAGCCCAGCAGGCCGTGCCGGAAACCGACCCGCAGATCGCCATCCAGGTGCTGAGTTCTCCCATGGCGCTGCCGGTGGAAGAGGACGCGCCGTTGACAGGCGGGGTGCAGGATATGACCCGGCCGTGACGGATACCAATCCTTATCGGCGCCATTCCTCATCAATTCGTTCGGAAATATACATTTTCAGCAAGGATTGGTAGGGAATATCTCTTTTATTTTTGGTTCTTTTTCGGGCGCGCATGCGCGCCCCGAATTACTGCCAATTGAGCGGCGGGCCGAACATGGCCACCTGGTCGGCTTCGTCCTGCCGGGCCAGGCCGCGGAACATCCCCCGGGTGGTAAAGGAGATGGCGGCCCGGCCGGCCGGGTCAACGACAATAAGCCCGCCTTTTGGGCTGCAAGGTATTCTTCCCGGCGCCCGGCGGTTTGGAAATACCCGGGATCTGCCCCTGTTCGTGTTTGCGCAAAACTATACGTGATCCCGGGGGATCTCGTATTTCCAGTTGCGGGAAAACACCCGCTCGTCGTTTTCCCACGCATCGAGTTCGGCATGCAGGAGAAAATGGCTCTCGCTGGATGTCAGTACGGTGCGGGTGGTAGTCCGCACACCCCAGTCGCCGCGATTAAAGCTGCGCTGCCAGAGGGTCTCTCCCCTCACCGAATCAAAGTCATCTCCCTGATAGGAATACCATTCCAGGGTTTTGCTGCCCACCGTCCACTCGATGTCATCAAACCGGAACACCCCCTCGTCCTTGATCACTTCGAGGGTGGAGATGTCCTCGCCAAGATCGCGGACCACCCGCCATTTGAGGTGCTGTGGCGCCAGGCGGGTCATGGCCGGCGGCGGGGCGCCTTCGGGACCGGCAAACGGGCGAAGCTCCTTGCCACCTTCCTGCGGCTTGCGCCCGGGAAGCGTAATGCGGCTTGCGCCGGTATGGATCGTAAGCCGCACCGGGCGGGGCGGCGGCCAGGCCAGGGGCCAGTAGGAAGTGGAGATGGAAAGGCGCAGGCGGTTGCCGGCCGGGAAGTGCTGGGCGATATGGTTTAGCGGAAACGACACCTTATATGTCCGGCCCGGCACCAGATGTTCGGGCTTGTCGTGTCCGTTTCGGTGGCAGAGGTTGAGCATTCCGTAGGTAATGCGCGTGGCCTTGTCATCCGGCGCCACATCGGAGAGGCGGGCGGCGACCATGGCCGCGGGCTGGCTGGCGGAGAGTTCGAGGTGAAGAACCGGTGCGCCCATGATTTCCAATGGCTCCTCAAGCGGCAGGGTTTCAAATACCAAAGCCCCACCGTCTTCTTCGCGCTGGTCGTGGGGAAGATCCGGCGGCGCGGCATAGGAGCACCATTTGCCGGCATACAACCCCACGCTGAGGGGAGATTGGATGGTCATGGCAGCCAATTCCGGCGCGGCTGTCTCCGGGGGGGGCGTCGCTGCATCTTCCGAAAGCAGGTGTGCGCCGTCCAGAAAGAACTGCCTTTCGGCAATGTGTTCAGAAGGCCAGGAAGCTTCGGCCACCCAGCGGCCGGGGCGCTTTCTGTAGCGGCTGGAAGGCGGCACGCTGTCCTGCATCCAGACACGGAGCATGGGCTCTTCCATGATCCCGGTCTTCTCGCCTTTCAGCCAGGTATCCCACCAGCGCAGGGCCTCCTGGAGAAACCCGATGGCCGGGCCGGGTACGCCGAAATGGGGGTACTTGTGGCTCCAGGGACCGATAAGCCCCTTGCGCGGTGTTTTGAGTCCGGCCAGCAGCCGGAATACCGCATTGGAATACCCGTCGGCCCATCCGCTGACCGCCATAACCGGGCACCGGATGGCTTCGAAATTCTCGCATACGGAGCCGTGGCGCCAGTACTCGTCGCGCCGCTGGTGGGAAAGCCATTCAGCCAGCCACAGGCCGCTTTTTTCAAGCCGCTCCATCCACATGTCCCGCCAGACATCACCCACCAGCAGCGGATCGGGCGGACACGCATTATAGGCGAACATGGTCGACGCCCAGGACAGATTGTCGCCCAGGAGACATCCGCCCATGTAATGAACGTCATCCGCGTACCGGTCGTCCGTCGAGCACACCGTAATGACGGCCTTCAGCTCCGGCGGCTGCAGGGCAGCGATCTGAAGCCCGTTAAATCCGCCCCAGGAGATGCCGATCATGCCGATGTTTCCGCTGCACCAGGGCTGGGCAGCAATCCACCGGAGCAGTTCCAGGCCATCCTGCTGCTCGAGGGGGAGGTATTCGTCCCGGAGCACGCCCTCAGACTCCCCGGCTCCGCGAAGGTCGACCCGGACGCAGGCGTAGCCGTGGCCGGCGAAATATCCGTGGGTAATGGCATCTCCAACGGCTTCAAAATCAAGCTTGCGGTAGGGGATGTACTCCAGAATGGCCGGCACGGGCTGCTGATCAGCTGCCTCCGGAATCCAGATCCGGGCCGCCAGGCGGGTGCCGTCGGACAGGGGAATCCACGTATGCGGCACTTCCCGGACCGGGCAGGGAAAATTCGTAATTGTTTTCATGGATCGTTAATCCTGAGATGGGCGAAAAGACCTGGTTAAACAAAAATTTGGGGATATAGCGATTTAAACGGGCTGAAAACTTGCCGGCATCCGCGGATTCGCTTATTATCTATATATAAGGCCAATCCATGAATAAAACAAGATTTTACTGTTTTTCCCATACCGGCATGTACGAAAAAAATGTCGGGCGGTTTCCTGCCGGAAAAGCCCTGCAGAAACCGGTGCAAACAGCTTAAAACGAACAGACAAGGAAAAACCATGCAACCCATCATACCCGCCTATACCCCGCCAGACTTCTCCTGTCCGGAACTGAAAAACGCATCTGCAGCCCGGTTCGATCCAGCCCCAGCGGACGGAGTGGTTCCCGCGGGGTTCCACGGAACATCTAACTACCCGGAATACGTTCACATGGGCGGTGGATCGTGGCTTCTGGCCCCGGAAAGCCGGATGGATGCCGTTTTGGTCCTTCGGGACGGCGCCCTGGATGTGGTCGAGCCTCGAAATGTCCGACAGGGAGACCTGGTGGCCACGGGCCGGACGGAAAACGGCGAGGAAGGCATCTACATCCATACGACCGGGTTTGACCCACCCGCAGGGCAAACGACTGACAAGTTTGTCTTCCGGACCCGGGGAACCCGGGAAACCCCCTTTTCCCGGTCTTACGACGATTTGTACCGGATTTTGCATCACGACCGGAACAACGGCTATATCAGCTGGGTATTGGGCCCGGCGGTTGCTTTTGACAAGGACAGCCGGGAGGCTATGCAGGGGATGATCGAGAACGGGTACTGCCATGCTTTGCTGGCCGGAAACGCCCTGGCCACCCATGACCTGGAAGCCGCCTATTTTCGCACCGCCCTGGGCCAGGATATCTATTCCCAACACCTGCTGCCCATGGGCCATTACAATCACCTGGATCTGCTGAACGAAGTACGCAGGAGAGGCTCCACTGCAAAGGCCATAGAAGAGCTGAACCTGACCGACGGCATCATGTATGCCTGCGCAAAGCACCATGTGCCATATGTCCTTGCCGGATCGATACGGGATGATGGCCCCCTGCCGGAAGTAATTGAAAATGTCTACCAGGCCCAGGACGCCATGCGTTTTTATGCCCGCAAATCGACAACCGTGATCGCGATGGCCACGCAGCTTCACGCCATTGCATTCGGTAACATGATACCCAGCTACCACGTAATGGATGACCGGACGATCCGGCCCGTTTACCTCTATATCGTGGATATGACCGAATTCAGCGCAGACAAGCTGGCCAACCGCGGCTCCGCCCAGGCCGTTGCGATTCTGACCAACGTGCAGGATTTTATGGTTAACCTTTGGAATAACTTTAAACAATGATCCGCCAAACGCTTAGGCTTTAGGAAAATAAACCCCATGTCTCCCAAAAACGTTTTTTTGATCGGCCTGACCGATACAGACCTGGCCCGGCTTCGCTTCATCCGCAACGCGGATCGCTATTCGTTTCACGGCCTCCTGGACCCGGCCGAGATCCTTGAAACCTATGATTTTCCCGTCAGGGAGATGATCGTTCGCGCCGAAGAGCAGCTCCGGCGCTGGGAAGCCGATACCGGCAAAACCATCGAGGGCATAGGCGCCTACCTGGATTTTCCGGTCAGCACCATGCTCCCGATCCTCTGCGCCCGGCTCGGCAAGCGCGGCCCTACACTGGAGAGTATTTTGAAATGCGAGCATAAATACTGGAGCCGGCTGGTGCAACAAGAGGTGATACCGCAGCACATTCCCCGCTTCCAGGCCTTTGACCCCTTTAACGACAACGCATGGGAACAAATCGGCCTGGCGGAGCCTTTCTGGATCAAACCGATCAAGGCCTGCGGCTCCATGCTGGGTTTTTACATCGAAACCCGGGAACAGTTCGATGATGCCATTGCCCGGATCCGAAAGCAGATCCATTTGATCTCCGGGCCGTTCGACTATATTTTACAGCAGGCAGCGCTGCCCAAAGCGGTAACCGAGGTTGGGGGGCATTTCTTCCTGGCCGAGAGCATCATCCGGGGATGGCAGTGCACCCTGGAGGGATATGTCATAGACAGCGATATCCGGCCGCTTGGCTTTGTCGACTCTCTGCGCTATGAAAACGGCATCAGTTTTTTTCGCTATGAATATCCCTCGGTCCTGCCGGACACCGTCCGGCAGGACATGTTTTCAATTGCCAAAACAGTGATCGCGCATACCGGCCTGGACCACTGTGCCTTTAATATTGAATTTTTCTGGAATCTGGAGCAGGATACGATCTGGCTGCTGGAAATCAACCCGCGGGTAAGCGAATCCCACAGCGACATTTTCGAAAAAGTGGACGGCCAGTCCAATCAGCAGGTAACCGTGCAGGTGGCCTGCGGGGAAATGCCCGATTTTCCCCACCGGCAGGGGGAATTTTCGTGCGCGGCGAAATTCTTCTGGCGCATTTTCTCCGGCGACGCCCGGGTTACCCGGGTGCCAACGGATGAGGAAATCAAAAGGGTGGAAAAGCGCTATCCGGGGACGGTCGTCCACCCGCAGATTAAAGAGGGAATGAAGCTCTCCGATCTGCTGGAGCAGGACAGCTACAGCTATGCCATCTGCCACCTGTTCATCGGCGGCAGGGACCGAAAGGCGCTCCTCGACACCTACATGCACTGCACCGAAATGCTGCCGTTTGAGTTTGCAAGCCTGTAGAAAAAGCATCAAAGGAACTATTTTGTGAATATTGTCGATTCTTTCCCCCGGCCGGTCCGGGAGATAAGCAACGAATGGATTCCCTTGTCCGACGGGTGCCGCCTTGCCGCCCATATCCGGCTGCCGGAAGACGCGGAGCAAACCCCCGTCCCCGCGGTACTGGAATACATCCCCTACCGCAAAAACGATCTGACCGCCGAGCGTGACGAGCGGAGCCATACCTACATGGCCGGCCACGGCTATGCCTGTGTTCGCGTCGATTTGCGCGGTTCCGGAGAATCCGAAGGAATTCTGCGCGATGAATACCTTCAGCAGGAGCTCGACGACGGCGTGGAAGTCATCCGATGGATTGCAAACCAGCCCTGGTGCACCGGGGCGGTCGGCATGATGGGCATCTCCTGGGGCGGATTCAACGCCCTGCAGATCGCCGCCCTGCAGCCGCCCGAACTGAAGGCCGTCATCACGGTCTGCTCAACGGATGACCGGTACGCGGACGATGTACATCACATGGGCGGATGCCTCCTGGGCGATAACCTGTCCTGGGCCTCGACCATGTTCAGCCACAACGCCTGTCCGCCGGATCCGCTGCTGGTAGGAGAGTCATGGCGGGACATGTGGATGGAGCGGCTTGAAAAAAGCGGGCTGTGGCTGGCCGGGTGGCTGAAACACCAGCGGCGCGACGGTTTCTGGAAGCACGGTTCGGTCTGTGAAGACTACAGCGCCATCCAATGTCCGGTGATGACAGTCAGCGGCTGGGCTGACGGGTATTCCAACGCGGTTTTTCGACTCCTGGCCAACCTGGAAGTTCCCCGCAAGGGGCTCATCGGTCCGTGGAGCCACCTCTATCCCCACATGGGCCATCCCGGTCCGGCTATCGGCTTTCTGCAGGAAGCGATCCGCTGGTTCGACACCTGGCTGAAGGGAGAAGAGACCGGGATCATGGAAGAGCCCATGCTCCGGGCCTGGATGCAGGAGAGCGTGCCGCCGACCACGGACTACGAGTACCGGCCGGGCCGATGGGTTGCGGAGGCTGGCTGGCCGGGCAAAAACATATCCACGAAGGTGTTTTATCTGGGGTTTACCTGGCTCGACCCGAAGGAAAAAACCGGGGACAGCATTCCCTTGTCGGTTCAGTCTCCGCTTAGTGTGGGCCTTTTTGCGGGCAAATGGTGTTCCTATGCCGCGCCGCCGGACCTTCCCCACGACCAGCGCGACGAAGACGGCGGCGCGCTGGTCTTCGACTCCGATCCGCTCGAAGAAGACATGGAAATTCTGGGCCCTCCGGTTGCGGACCTGGAGCTTTCCGCAAACAAGCCTGTGGCAATGATCGCCGTGCGCCTGTCCGACATCCTGCCGGACGACAAGGCCACCCGGGTGACCTACGGCCTGCTCAACCTGACCCACAGGAACGGGCATGACAATCCGCAGCCCCTGGAGCCAGGAAAACGCTACCGGATTCGGGTGCAGCTAAACGATATCGCCCAGAAATTTCCTGCCGGCAATCGCATCCGCCTGGCGGTTTCCACGGTTTACTGGCCCCTGGCGTGGCCTTCGCCTGAACCGGCGCGGATCACCATATACACGAAAACCAGCCGGCTGCTCCTGCCTGTGCGAAAAAAAGATCCGAAAGATGAAGAACTCCGGCCGTTCGGACCGCCCGAGGGCGCCCCGCCGCCACGAAAGTCTCTTATCCAGCCCACCCGGCAGTCCTGGACAGTGATCCGCAACCTGGCCAAAGACGAATCCCGGCTCGAAGTCATCAACGACGAGGGGGTATACCGCCTGGATGACATCAACCTTGAGATCGCTGCGAAAGTCGAGGAAAACTACGTTTTCGCCGACGACAATTACGCCTCGCTTCGGGGAGAGACCCGGTGGGTGCGGCGATTTAAACGGGGCGAGTGGGAAGTGCGGACGGTTGCCCACACCCTTTTGACATCCGACCGAACCCATTTCCACATCCGGGCCGAACTCGACGCCTGGGAAGGGGATAGCCGTATCTTCAGCCGGAGCTGGGACGAACGCATTTTGCGGGATCTGCTTTAAAATATGGATTTTTCCTGCCGGGCGATTCCGTATCCAGGGCCTCTAAGCGATGGTCAAATGATTGCAAATCCTTTAAATCCGTAAATCCAGGGACAGTTTACTGATTTATCCATTATAAATGGGTATGCTGATTCCGGATTTATTTGTCTGGCAAAAATTCATGAGGCGTCTTTATAAAAATCTATGCACAGTCGCTATAACCGCAGACCTTGCAGACGCTGCATCCCCCTTCAGGTATCATCATGCCGCCGCAATCCGGGCAGGCCCCCTTTACCGGGGCATAATTTTTTGAGATTTCCCCATAGCCGTTGGCGGCCATGTGTTCCTCAATCGCTTTGGCCACTGCATCCGCACAAGAGAGCACCTTGTTTTTTCCAAAACCAGCCGGAGAATGGCAGGAGATGCCTTTAAGCTGACCAATGATGTAGCGGGCTTCAATACCGCTTCTCCAGGCCAGTGAAACCATTCGGCCGATTGCTTCACTCTGGGAGGCCGCACACCCGCCGGCCTTTCCCATGGTGGTAAAAAGTTCAAAAAGACCCTCATGGTCCTCATTGATGGTGATATAAATGGGGCCGCATCCGGTTTGCATTTGATGGGTCCACCCCTTGAGAATTTTGGGGCGCTTTCGTTTGGGGCGCTGTATTAGATTTTGTTTTTCTTCCTCTGTCGGCTTAGCTTCGCTTGCCAGCGATCCGGTTGATAAAACCTGCTTGTCGCGGGACCCATCCCGGTAAATGGTGACCCCCTTGCATCCAAGCTGCCAGGCCAACTCATAGACGCTGCCCACATCGTCCATGGTTGCTTTCTTTGAAAAATTAACGGTTTTGCTGACAGCATTATCCGTATGTTTTTGAAAAGCCGCCTGCATTCGGATGTGCATTTCCGGTGAGATGTCATGCGCCGTGGCAAAAATCCGCCGGATATCCTCGGGAATTTCGGCGTTATCCCTCACCCTGCCGCTAACAGCGATCTTCTCCATAAGCTCGGGGCTATAAAAGCCCTGCGCCTTTGCTATTTTTTCAAAAAGGGGATGGACCTCGATCAACACATCATCATCCATGACCTGGCGGATATAAGAGACAGCGAAAAGCGGTTCAACGCCGGATGACGCATTGGCGATAATGGAAAGGGTGCCTGTGGGGGCGATGGTGGTGACAGTGGCATTTCGGATCGGGGCATCGCCTCTTTTTTCAAAAACAGAGCCTGAAAAATTCGGAAAGGGCCCCCTCTGCTCTGCCAGCTGTTGGGAGGCTTCACGGGCTTCATCATTAATGAATCTCATCAATTTCTCAGCCAGTTCAATGGCTTCTTCCGTATCGTATGGCATTTGCAGCTGGATGAGCATATCCGCCCAGCCCATCACGCCTAAGCCGATTTTACGGTTTCCCATGGTCATTCGGGCGATTTCAGGCAGGGGATAGCGATTGACCTCGACCACATTATCAAGAAAATGCACGCCGGTTTGGATAACCGTTTTCAGGCGCTTCCAGTCAATTGCCCCGTCTCTGACCATCTTTCCCAGATTGATCGAGCCCAGGTTACAGGATTCGTATGGGAGTAGCGGCTGTTCGCCGCAGGGGTTGGTTGATTCGATTTCCCCGATATGGGGCGTTGGGTTATCCCGATTCAGGCGATCCAGAAACACGATGCCCGGTTCCCCGTTCTCCCAGGCCTGGGCCACG
>JBKHAE010000138.1:0-7662 GCA_046543065.1 Desulfobacterales bacterium
CTCATGGTCTGAAAGCCCTTTTCATTGGAGAGCTTAAGGGTGGTGTCAAAGATATTGGCCAGGTTCCGGACCGCCACGGCCTCCTTCTTGGTCTTGATGGAAGTCTGGTTTTCGTGAAAAATCTCGCGGCAGAGCTCCTCCATGGAGACCAGGGCCATCTGCCGGAATTCATTGAACCGCATATGCTGAACTGTCTTTGCCGCCGTTTGCATATAGCTATCCGTTTATCCGGTTTCTGCCGGATATTCCCGCAGAATCCGTTTGGCCAGAGCCACCTTGTGCACCTCATCCGCCCCGTCATAAATTCGGGCGGCCCGCTCGTGCCGGAAGAAAAAGGCAAGGATCGTGTCATCGGTCATGCCGAGGCCGCCATGCACCTGGAGCGCCCGGTCCACCACCCGCTGCATGGTGTTGGCCACCATGAACTTGATCATGGAGATATCATGGCGGGCCGCCTTGGCGCCCTCATTGTCGATTTTCCACGCCGCATGAAGCGTCATCAGGCGGGCCGCCTGAATCTCGGCTGCGCTCTCGGAAATCCAGGCCTGAATGATCTGCCGGGAGGCCAAGGGCTTACCGTCCTTGGTGATCTGCCGGCTGTTGGCCCGGTGGCACATCAGCTCAAAGGACCGCTGGCAGATGCCCAGCCACCGCATGCAGTGATGGATCCGGCCCGGCCCCAGGCGCTCCTGGGCGATCACAAATCCATGGCCTTCCTGCCCGAGCAGATTTGACTGCGGCACCCGGCAGGACTGGAACAGGATCTCCCCGTGGCTGAAATAGTCCTCACCCGCATGGCCCATGACCGGAATATTTCTGACCAGGTTAAAGCCCGGAGCATCAGTCGGCACGATAATCATGCTGGCCTGGGTATAATCCGGGGCCTCGGGATTTGTCACCGCCATCACGATGGCAAAATTTGCACCGTCTGCAGACGAAGTATACCACTTGTGCCCGTTAATGACATAGTCGTCCCCGTCCTTTTCCGCGGTGGTTTCAAGAAGCACCGGGTTGGAGCCCGGCATGTCCACCTCGGTCATGGCAAAACAGGATCGGATATCGCCGGCCACCAGGGGGTAGAGATATCTTTTGCGCTGCTCTTCTGTGGCGTGCGTGTGAAGAATTTCCACGTTGCCCGCATCCGGGGCCTGGCACCAGAACACGAAGTGACCGAGCGGGGTCCGGCCCAGGGCTTCCGACAGCAGCCCGTGCTCCAATAAAGAAAGGCCCAAACCGCCGCAATCCTCAGGAAAATTGGGCGCCCAGAGCTCCATCTGCCGGACTTTTTCCTGCTTCTCCCGGATTGCAGGCAGCATCTCCCGAAACCCCTTGCTGTTAAATTCCGGCTCCAGCGGAATGAGCTCCCGGTCGACAAATTCATTGACCATTTCCAGGATGGTCTTCATTTTGTCAGATATTGAAAAATCCATTTTACTCCCCTCTTCAAGGAACCTGATGGGTATTCGGTTATGGGTTTTCGGTATTAGGTATTAGGTTTCAGGCACCCAGCAATGCAACCTGAAACCT
The DNA here is from genome assembly GCA_046543065.1 of Desulfobacterales bacterium. Taxonomy (GTDB): domain Bacteria; phylum Desulfobacterota; class Desulfobacteria; order Desulfobacterales; family Desulfosalsimonadaceae; genus M55B175. The sequence goes on from JBKHAE010000138.1 coordinate 1,528, forward strand.
GAAACCTGAAATTCTTATTACCGGCATCCGCCTCGGCTGTCAACAAAAAAACGAGCGAGCGCTCTATTTTTTGTTGACGCTAACATTTTAATATTTTATCAAAAACAAATAACAAACAAATCGACTCCTTCCCGCGAATTGGGGGGAAGAAAAGGAAGGGGCGCATGAACATCCTGGTCTGCGTGAAGGCGGTGCCGGATTTTGACCGGATCATCGCTTCAGAGAACATATATGAAGAACCGCCGGATCCGTTGAAGGCGGTGGATGATGACACGGAACTTTCCATGAACCGGTTTGACGAGTCAGCCGTGGAAGAGGCGGTTTTAATCAAGGAAAAGTTCGGCAAAACCCATATTGATATCGTCTCATGCGGCCCGGACGGCGCCCGGAAAGCCGTCAAGCGGGCCATCGGCATGGGCGCTGACCAAGGCATCCACATTAAGGCCGATTACGCCCGGGCCTGCGATGCCATGCAGACCGCCCAAGCCATTGCAGCGATCGCATCGGAAAAGCCCTATGATCTGATTTTAACCGGTGTGATGTCTGAAGACATGATGCAGTTTCAGGTCGGCCCTATGCTGGCCGCCTATCTGGATATCCCCTGGGCCTCCGCAGTGGTCAGGGCTGATCTTGATCCGGAAAAATCGCTGATTTCTGTTGAGCAGGAACGCGAGGGCGGAGCCAGGGCCCTGATCGAACTGGACCTGCCGGCCCTTGTCACCATCCAGACCGGGATCAATCTCCCCCGCTATCCAAGCCTCTCCAATATGCTCCGGGCCAATAAAACCGGCATCCCGGAAATCGCCATGGATTCGCTTGACTTAGGGGATAAAAACTATAAAGTGGCGGGCTATGCGCCGCCTGAGAAAAAACGGGCCGGCCGGGTGATCGACGGCACGCCTGAGGAGAAGGCCAAAAAACTCATCCACATGCTCAAGCAGAAATCGCTGCTGCCTTAACAAGGGGGTTAACAACTGTTTTGGGCATCATAAAACACCACCTGGTTGCGGCCGCTGTTTTTGGCCTGATACAAGGCCTTGTCTGCCTCCTCGAGCAGGTTGTTCCGGTTTTTCGCCAGCCGGGGCACACACGTTGAAATGCCCAAACTGATCGTGGTTTTTATTTCATGGCTGTAATAAAAAAGCGTCATGCGCTCAACTTCAGCGCGGACCTTTTCCGCCAGCTCCACCACATCCGGGCCTTCATGATTTAAAAGAAGCATCACAAACTCCTCGCCGCCGTATCTGGCGATAAAATCCGTATCCCGCTGAAAAATGCCGGAGAGGACCTGGGCGATCTTTTTCAAATAGGCATCCCCGGCCAGATGGCCGTAGGTGTCGTTGACCTGTTTGAAGTGATCGATATCGCAGATGATAACGGATAGCGGAATGGCGCTTCGGGCCGCCGCCTTCCACTGGACATTGAAAATTTCATCAAAATAGCGGCGGTTATACAGGCCGGTGAGCACGTCCACCCGGCTGATTTTTTCGACCTCTTCGGATTTTAATTTAAGCAGGTGCTCGTTTTCCAGGGCATCCCAGTATTCCCGGTTTCCCCGGAAAGCCACCAGAATCATGTAGGCAGCAAAAAGACAAACCAGAAAAACAATGATATTATTGGTCTGCAGAAACAGCATGATCAGGGCGGCCGGCATCAGCATGATCAGGTTATAGATAACCGACGTGCGGCGGGACGGCATAAAGGCGACCACCCCCCCGGCATCAAGGCCCACCGTGCTTGCCAGCACAATCATCTTGGAGGTCAAATCCTCCGGCTGAACCATGAAATAGGCAAACCCGCCCCCCCATGTAAGGGCCGTGGCGTATACGCTCGTAAAAAACGCGCAGTAGTTGAGCCGCCGGTTGATCTGGTCAAACTTGTCGTAGAATTTAAACTGCACCACCCGGAAACAGGCGATGACAGCCATTAGCGAGAGAAAAATGATGGAGAATATGAGGTGCCGTTTGTAGAACCCGTCCACCGCGAGCACCGCAATGGTAACTGCCAGATAAAAATACATGCCGATCGTGGACCGGTTTTTAAGATCATCGATTACCCGCCGGTTGATGCGATGCCGCTCAAAAGTCATGAAAACTCCGGTGCAGTGCTTGTCCGTTCAAAGGGGCCGCAAACATACGTGTACATACGGCTTCAAAGTAAGCGGCCAGAAAAATGCCGCTGCCGCTCATCCGTGTGCGCTGCTTATAGCAATAAATTTGGATTACTTCAATGGATTGCTTGTATCCGAAATCATTGCGCAAGATTCTTGCATACACGGAAATGCCCGTTAAATTAGGAACTATATGAGAGCCAAACCGAATTATGGAGGTAACAGAATGCGGCCAAAAGTTTTGATTCTTGTCTTCGGGATTATAGCGGTTTACACAACCCAAGGTGTTCCGGAATCTTTTGAAAAGCGTATTTTAAAAAGCCGGGAAATAACCGCCCGGTTTGGCGCTGAACTCAAAAGCCATCTCCAATCCGCGCTCTTAAAAGGCGGCCCCACCGAAGCCGTCTCCGTTTGCAGCGAGATCGCCCCGGACATCGCCCGGCGGTTTTCAAACCAGACCGGCTGGGAAATCGGGCGCACTGCCCTTAAATACCGCAACCCGGATAACGCCCCGGATGAATGGGAAAAGAAGATCCTGAAAAAATTTCAGAAACAAAAACAGGCCGGCCAACCGATCAAAGAAATGGAAACGCATGCGGTCATTGACATGAACGGCAGCACCTATTTCCGGTACATGAAGGCCATTCCCACCCAGGGAATCTGTGTCACCTGCCACGGCGCCTCCCTCGCCCCCAAAGTGTCGGAAGCCATCGACAAACACTATCCGAATGATCAAGCCCGGGGCTTTACGGTGGGCGATATCCGCGGCGCATTTAGCATTATTCAGCCGATGGATACGAAGAATACGCCGGAGTAAAAATCAGCGCCCGTAAACCGCCTCCACCCGGGATGTAAGCCCGCCCCGGCTGGTGAACTCGCCGGTGACCGTCATTTTTTTTGGCGAAAGCGCCCCGGCCAGATCATCCAGAATACGGTTTACGATATTTTCATAAAAGATCCCCACATTCCGGTATTGCAGCAGATAATATTTCAGGGACTTTAATTCCACAATGGTTTGATCCGGCACATAGGTGATGGTGATGGTGCCCATATCCGGCAGCCCGGTCATGGGGCAGACCGACGTATATTCGGGGTGCCGGATAGTGATTTCGATATCGCGGCGCTCCCGGTAGTCATAATCCAGTATATTTAAAAGATCCGTGCAGATGGTATCCGGCGATCGGATCTCATACGGCAGCGGGTAATTCTCCTGATCGGTCATTTTCTCTGTCCTGCATTCCTTATTGATATCTGGTTAAGATTCCATTATATTCCATATTATTCAGGATTCATTTAATTGAATTATTGGGCAGTGTCAAACAGTTGTGACAACTGCCGGTAATCTGATGAAATTGAAAACCCCGGAGTCGATCATTTATGTCCCACTTACCCCGATCCGGACCGCTGTTAACCGATCTCTATGAACTGACCATGGCAGCGGGCTATTTTGACCACAATATAACGGATAATGCCGTATTTTCGCTTTTTATCCGGGATTACCCGGCAGACCGCAACTATTTTGTGGCCGCCGGTCTGGCACATGTGCTCGCGGAACTTGAAGATTTCACCTTCACCGAGAACGATCTCAGCTATCTCAAACAAACCGGTTTTTTCACGGATGCATTTATTGACGATTTAAAGGGTTTCCGGTTTACCGGCACGCTGCGTGCCATGCCCGAAGGCACGGTATTTTTCAGGGACGAACCGGTGCTCGAGATTTCCGCTCCGCTCATTCAAGCGCAGGTCCTGGAGACACTTCTCATTAATACCATTGGATTTCAAAGTCTGATCGCCACCAAGGCGGCCCGGTGCCTGCATGCCGGCGAAGGCCGGAGTCTCATCGATTTCTCGGCCCGCCGCACCCACGGGGGGGAAGCCTCCCTTAAAGTGGCCAGAAGCTCTTATCTGGCGGGATTTGCCGGCACCAGCAATGTGCTGGCCGGTAAACTCTACGGCATCCCGGTATCCGGGACCATGGCGCATTCCTTTGTGACCGCCTTTGATACGGAAATCGAAGCATTCCGGGCCTTTGCCGAAACCTACCCGGAGAATTCCGTGCTTTTGATCGACACCTATGATACCCTTCAAGGTGCTGAAAACGCTGTCAAAATCGCCGGCGAGATGGCACAAAAGGGTCAAAAACTGATCGGCGTGCGCTTAGACAGCGGGGACATGGTGGACTTGAGCCGCCGGGTCCGGCAGATTCTGGACAACGCCGGGCTGAAAGACGTTAAAATATTTGCCTCAAGCGGCTTTGACGAGCACAAAATCGCCCGGGTGCTTGGGGGCGGGGCACAGATCGACGCATTCGGCGTGGGCACCAAACTGGGGGTCTCGGCGGATGCCCCGTATTTTGATATTGTCTACAAAATGGTGCATTTCAGGAACCGGGACATCCGGAAACTCAGCCCCGGCAAGGTCAACCTGGCCGGTGAGAAGCAGGTATTCCGAAAAACGGATGAAAACGGTATGTATGGTGAGGATATTATCGGCTTAAAAGATGAAGCGACGCCTGAAGGCTGCCGGCCATTGCTTGAGACCGTGATGGAAGACGGACAGCGGACACTGCCTGAGCCGAGCCTTGAGGATATCCGCAATCGGGTCAAAACCAATCTATCCGGGCTGAGCGAACCTTATAAGGCTTTGACAGGGGCAAAAGAATTCCCGGTTAAAATCAGTGAACGCTTGTCCGAGGTCCAGAAAGAGAATTAATATATAAACAAAATGTTCCACAAAGGAATTTTCATGAAAAAAGCGATTCTTTGTATGATGCTATTGGCGGTCTGGTGCGGGCCGGTTTACGGATTTGATGGCGGCGATGGCAGTGCAGATGACCCTTGGCAGGTGGCAACAAATGAGCATCTTGATAATGTCAGAGATGATTTAACAGCCCATTATATCCAGATAGATCATATTGACTTGAAAGATGATTACCCTAACTGGGAACCGATTGCCGGCGGGGGGTCAGGTGACATATTTACCGGGTCCTATGACGGTGACGGGTATAAAATCGAAAATCTAACCATTGATCGCGCCGGCACTGACAATGTCGGCCTGTTTGGCCACATCGGCGAAGGCGCGGTGATTAAAAACGTGCGGCTGGCGGGCGTGAATGTCGCGGGCGCCCGGGGCACGGGAAGCCTGATCGGCCGGGTGACAGGGGATACGGATACCCTGATCGAGCGGAGCTCTGCCGTGAGAAATACGGACACCGGCGGCACGGTTGTCGGCGACGGGGCCACAGGCGGCTTGGTGGACTCGCACAACAGTGCCACCGAAACCCCGGGCGGCACTGACAATCCGGTTATTTCCCAATGCTTTGCGGATATCGATGTGTCACTGTCCAGCAATACCGAGGCCGGAAAAGATAAATTCGGCGGCCTGGCCGGGTGCTCCCAAAAGGGAACGATTATGGATTCCTATGCCCGGGGGTCGGTCACCGTCTTGGATGCCAATGCCGATCGCATCGGCGGGCTGGTTGGATGCATCCTTTTCCGGGGGGAAATAATTCGAAGCTATTCAACCGGCCTCGTAGAGTCAACAGGCACCAACGTCGGCGGGCTGGTGGGTAATTTGACAGTGCAGGGAGCGGGAAACAACGGCGTGGTCACCGACTCCTACTGGGATATTGAAACTTCAGATATGACCACCTCTGCGGGCGGTACCGGCAAAACCACCGCCGAGATGAAAAATCAGTCCACTTTTACCAACTGGGACTTTAATACGATTTGGACCATTGATTCAACACAAACCAACAACGACGGGTACCCATATCTTCTGTGGGATGATCCCGAAGCGCCGGACTCCCCCGATATACCCAAAAGCCGGCGGGCCATAGTGCTCGACGGCGTTATCGACCGGGTTCATGTGCCGCATGATGATGATGACCCGTTAGATGTTAATGGCAAGAGCACCCTTTCCGTGGAAGCCTGGGTGAAAAAGGATTCGGAGCAAAGCGATGAGGTGGCTGTTGTATTTAAGGACAGGGCCTATGGCCTGTATCTGGAAAACGGCAATGAACCCGC
>JBKHAE010000030.1:0-33888 GCA_046543065.1 Desulfobacterales bacterium
TTAATGGAACACGAAAAAGGGCCCTTTGTTACCCAATTGCCCCGCCGACCCGGGCACAAGGAAAATCGCTACGCCCACCTGTTCGCCGAAGTCGACGAAGAAACCGAGTCCGCCGCCGAGGCTTCTGTGGCCGCCCCCGACGTCCAGGCCCTTTCCGCCGGCGACAACGCTCGCATAGAAGCACTGGAGCAGCAGGTCCGCGAGCTTTCCGAAGAACTGCGGCAATTGGCCGAGGAATTTCGAGCGCTCAAGGCGGAATTTGAGTAGGGGGAAGGGACTGAGGGACTGAGAGCGGTAAGCGAAGTAAACTATGGCATTGATCGGGATGAAGGACGTCTCCTGGGGCTTTGGCGGAACACCATTGATCGACGGCGTCACCTTCCACATTGAAAGGGGCCAGCGGGTCTGCCTGCTGGGCCGAAACGGCGCCGGCAAATCGAGCCTTTTTAAGCTGCTGCAGGGCAAAATGTCGCCGGACGGCGGCGAAATCTGGCGACAGCAGGGCGTGACCGTGGCCGAACTCGCGCAGGACGTGCCGGCGGAATTTGACGGCACCGTTTTCGACGCAGTGGCCGGGGGGCTCGGCGAAAAGGGTGATATCATCGCCAAATTCCGGCGGTTAAACCAAAAGGAGGCATCGGATGGCCGAAGCGATCCGGATGGCCGCCAGGCGATGCTGCAGCATCAGATCGAAGCCGACGGCGCATGGGAGACGCAGCGCCATGTGGAAAGCCTGCTGACCCGCATGCAGCTTGCCCCGGACGCGCGTTTTGCCACATTGTCTGCGGGCATGAAGCGGCGGGTGCTGTTTTCCCGGGCGATGGCAAAGGACCCGGACGTGCTGCTGCTCGACGAGCCGACCAACCATCTCGACGTGGCCGCCATTGAATGGATGGAGGATTTTGTCCTTAAAAACGTCAAGACTCTTTGGTTTATCACCCACGACCGCGCCTTTTTAAAAAAGGTCGCCAACCGCATCATGGAATTGGACCGGGGGCGCCTGGTGGCCTATGACTGCGACTATGAAACCTACCTCGAGCGCCGGCAGGCGGCCATGGAGGCCAAGGAAAAGCAGCGGTCCGAATTCGACAAAAAGCTCGCCAAAGAAGAAACCTGGATCCGCCAGGGATTGAAGGCCCGCCGGAAACGAAACGAGGGGCGGGTGCGCGCACTGGAGAAAATGCGGGAGGCCCGGCGGGCGCGGCGTAACGAAGTGGGCAACGTCAACCTCCAGGTCCAGCAGGCGGAAAAAACCGGCAAGGACGAAATTGCCCGGGTCAAGGCGCGCATGGAGGAACTGGAAAAGGCGATCGAATACGCTTACGATCGGTGGGAGGCGCTGGAGAGATGATATTAATACAGGTTCCTAAATTTAGGAGGTTGTTGTTTTTTTTAAAACTTATTAATGAGCAAGAAGCATCCTTAAGGCTAAATTTTTATCGTGCCTAAAAATGATAAACGGCCTCGCATGAATGCAAGGCCGTAAATGGAAAAAGTGAAAAGCAAAGAATGCGATCAATGATGAGCCGTGCGGTCCAATTCTTCCCGGATTACCTGGCGGATAACTTCTTCATTGAGCGGTTTTCCGCTTTTAGAAAGGTATTCCCTAAGGGCTTCATTGATCATCGTTTGATAACCATACCCCGCCTTGTCCGCTCGTTCACGGAAGTCTTCAAGAACATCTGTATCAAGATATATTGTAATTCTCGTTTTCCCTTTGGTTGGAACAACCTGGCCTCTTTTGGCATTTTCGAAATTATATTCCTTTTTCATATTGTTTCCTTTCCGATGGTGTCGCTTTTCGAGCAGATATTAAACGGATGGTATCAGCACGATATGAATAAACAATCACAATTACTCGGCCAACCGCATCCGAGCCAATGCTTACAAACCGTTGTTGGGCTGCAACGACTTGCTCCTCTAATGTCATGGCAAATGGGTCATAAAGCACCATTTCTGCATCGGAAAAGCGGATTTTATGCTTTTTAAAGTTGCTTTCAGCTTTTTTGGGGTCCCATGTTGCTTGCATAATTTATTATATACATATAAAATATGTATGTCAATGGCTTTTTGTTTGGTTTGGATAAGTTAGGATACAAACATAAAGGCACAACCTCACGCTTTACTCGGACTGGTGCTCCGCTGCCGTTACGCTCCAGCCGGTAAGCTTGGCGGAGGCATTTTCCCGCTTGACAAACCGTACGTTTTATTCGAGGGACACATAATTTGGGGGACTGGGGTCGGGCCAAATTAACTTACTATGATTAAATGAAATAAACACATATTACCCCCATTTTTCGGCTCTATATTCCATTTTTTGGTCTCAAAAAAAGAATTAATCATTGCAAGAGCAAAGCGGCTGTTTATATTCCGCTGCAAATTAAAAAGAGACAGCCAACTGTTGCACGGGGTAAAACCTTGACTTGTGATTAAATATCTCCATTAATCAATAATCAAGGTTTTACCCCATCAGATTGCATGGGTACCGTCTTGACCTCCGGGGATCCCGTCCTAATATTTAGATTTCAGGCTTTTTATTTATGAGGCAGGAGGATTCCATGACGGCTAACAACAGACAAGGACCCCCGGATGCCGGGTGGCGATTCGGCAACAGCTATGCCCGGCTGCCGGAGACTTTCTATGCCCGGCTCGACCCGGTGCCTGTGCGCGACCCGAAACTCGTGGTTTTTAACGCCGAGCTGGCACGGATTCTCGGGTTGAATGCCGATGTCCTGAACAGCGACGAGGGGGCCGCCATCTTCTCCGGAAATACGCTTCCCAAGGGGGCCGAGCCTCTTGCCCAGGCCTATGCGGGGCATCAGTTCGGCTCTTTCACCATGCTGGGCGACGGGCGCGCGATACTGCTCGGCGAGCAGGTGACACCGGAAGGAGATCGCTTTGACATCCAGCTCAAAGGGTCCGGCATGACCCCGTTTTCACGAAGGGGGGACGGCCGCGCGGCACTGGGGCCCATGCTTCGGGAGTATATTATCAGCGAGTCCCTCCATGCCCTCGGGGTTCCTACGACCCGCAGCCTTGCGGTTGTTACCACCGGGGAGCCGGTGTACCGGGAAACCGCCCTGAAGGGGGCGATTCTCACCCGAACGGCATTGAGTCACCTTCGCGTGGGCACTTTCGAGTATGCCGCGGCCAAGGACGACCTTGACAACCTCCGTGCGCTGGCTGATTACACAATCCAGCGGCACTTTCCCCATCTGGCTGCGGATGCGAACCCTTATCTCGCACTGCTCGGTGAGGTTTCGGACCGGCAGGCATCCCTTGTCGCCCGATGGATGCTGATCGGTTTCATCCATGGCGTTATGAATACCGACAATACGTCCCTTTGCGGTGAAACCATTGATTACGGCCCCTGCGCGTTCATGGACGCCTACGACCCGAATACCGTCTTCAGTTCCATCGATTTCCACGGCCGATACGCCTACGGCAGGCAGCCGCAGATCGTCCAGTGGAATCTTGCCCGGTTTGCCGAGGCGCTGCTGCCGATCATTGACGAGGAACCAGAAGCGGCCGCGGCAATGACAAAAGAGAAACTTTCCCGGTTTCCGGAGGCCTTTCGCGACTACTGGCGGGCGGGCATGAGGGCCAAGCTGGGCCTGATGACCACGGAAGCGGATGACGGCGCCCTCGCGACGGATCTGCTCGATGTGATCAACCGGCACGGCGCGGATTTTACCAACACCTTCCGCGCTCTGGCATCCGATCCCCTGCCGGAAACCGCCATGTTCGAGGCCCGGGATTTCAAGGAATGGCATGAACGCTGGCGGGTCCGGCTCAGCCGTCAGCCCGATTCGCGGGAGGCGTCCCGCAGGCTTATGTACAGCGCCAACCCGGCGGCCATTCCCCGAAACCACCGGGTGGAAGAGGCCCTGGAAGCGGCCGTTCAGCGGGCTGATTTCACGGTTATGGAAAAACTGATGGAGGTGCTGTCCCAGCCTTTTGAGGACCCGCCGGAAGCCGACGGCTATCACCTGTCGGCACCGCCGTCGGCGCAGCCCTATCAAACCTATTGCGGCACATGAACCGCATGAGGACGGCAAGCTGCCTTTTATTTGCCGTCACAAAGCAAACCCGTATTAGACCTGTGGGGCAAAATTGGCGTTGACAGCCCCCTTGATAAGGGTTATACTAAAAGTATGAAAACAGCGATATCAATACCAAAAGACATTTTTTACAAGGCAGAGCGCCTTGCAAAAAGGGCGCGAAAATCCAGGAGCCAACTCTATTGTGAGGCTATATCCGAATACGTCGCCCGACATTCTCCAGATGAGATAACTGAAACGCTGGACCTCGTGATAGAGGAAAATGGACAACCGGAGGATGAGTTCATCAAACTGGCCTCTGCTCGGACGATTGCTCGGGCTGAGTGGTGATTTCCCAAGGGGAAATTTGGTGGGCCGAACTTCTTGACCCCACGGGCTCAGGGCCTGGATTCCGCCGCCCTGTTGTCGTCGTACAGGGAGACTCATTCAACCGAAGCAGAATCGCGACGGTTCTATGCGTACCGCTTACGAGCAACCTGAAGTGGGCCAGTGCTCCGGGAAACGTCCTTCTTGAAACTCGTCTCACTGGTCTGCCGAAGGCTTCTGTTGCGAACGTGTCGCAAGTAGTTGCACTCGACAAGTCACTGCTCGCTGAACGCGCAGGCAAGCTGTCTCGTGCAAAGATCGACCTTGTCCTGGCGGGAATTGACGTTGTACTGGGCAGGTGACAATACAGACGCAGACCACCCAACCTGTGCTTGCACGCAGACCCCGCGGGCCTTGGCATTTTTTGGGAAGCTTATAAATCTTTTAGAATTGCCAGAATTGTCGCACCGGGATACCCCCATCACATGATTCAGAGAGGAAATCGTCGTCAGACGACTTTTTTTTCAAATGATGATTATGGGGCTTATATCGACTTAATGAGTACCTGGTGCGCTGAATATGGTGTTGAAATTTGGGCGTACTGCCTGATGCCCAACCACCTTGTCGCCGTACCCAAAGAAAAGACAGTCTGAACCTTGCCATCGGTGAAGCTCACAGGCGCTATACGCGGATGATCAATTTCCGTGAAGGCTGGTGAATCCGGGTCGGGCCATATTAACCATCTATTATTATGAAGATTTTTTCATTTTCTTGGTCCTAAAATGGCTCTATATAGCTTTAAAATTCAGGGGACACCATACTCAATTGTCGACACTTCGAATAATTAAGTATGGTGTCCCCTGAATATAGTCATAGACACTCTGCAAATGATCGCCCGTATCTCAACCCGGTTTCCCTGTCCAGTTTACCGGTTATATCTTGCTTCATTTTCCAGTTAGAGTATTGAAAATATCAAAGAGAATATCGAATTCATAACCAGGCCGCGCAAAGTATAGCCAGGGCATTCGGGTTTTGAAAAATCAGGGGAAATTGAATATTAAACATCTTTAAGGCAAGTCAGTGGAAGCCCTGGCTCCCATTGGCGGCCGCCGTTCGCTGACCGGGTATCATATTTTTTCATTGACAAAGTTAACCTGCATGTTAACATATCAAGACGATGAGTGATCTTCAAAAATATATAAACAAAAGGAAGTTACGTGATCCTGAATTTGCCGAGGGCTTTGATACAGGATACGAACAATTTAAGATAGGAGTGATGCTTAAACAGGCCCGCGAAGAGGCAGGATTAACGCAAGAACAACTTGCTGAAAAATTACATACAAAAAAATCTGCCATTTCAAGAATTGAGAATCACGCGGAAGATATCAAGCTTTCGACGCTTGAAAATTACGCAAGAGCACTTGGTAAAAAGCTTCATCTGAAAGTCGCTTAAATGCAGCGAACCATGCCTTACACTCGGACAGGAACTCCGCTGCGCTTCGTTCCTGCCGGTGAAGGCTGCGTTAGCTTTAAAAAATTCCGGGGGGCAGTATCCCTATTTCGGAGCGCAAAATCAGTTTTCTGCCTTCCATGGCAAAATATATTCAAATCGGGGAACACTATACAAGTTTTATCGATGGGAGGAAAAATTAATATGGTGTCCCCGGATTTTTAAGACCAGCGCAAAGTATGGCTGCCGTTTCACTTTCTTCCGGGCGGTGAAGGGGATAGCCCAACCGGGCGGCTGGCCTGCCGAATGAACAGCCCGACTGCCAAAAAGCTGGTCCGCCATAATACGGCGGTTGCGGCGGAAACCACCTATGGTCTGCATCTCTTGGGCATCACGGCCCACGTTTACGCGGACACCTTTGCCCATCAAAGGAAGCGCGCATCGGCAAATGGAAAGATGAAATGCGGGATAACCGGCTCTTTGGCGGCAGCACAAGGGTGCCCGTATACAAGGGGCCCAAATGGTCGGCGGGCATAGACGATCTGGAGCCCGGCAAAATTCCAAAGGATATGAAAAAACTCCCGGTTTACCGCTTCTACCAGGCGGTCCGGATTCATCGGGCGCATGTGCTGAGCAACTTGCTTGCCGGCAGCGGCATTATTGCGGCATAATTTTGGCGGCAAAGTAAAAAGCGGTTTATGCCGCCGCGGCGGTATTTTTGCAGAAAATAACTCAAAAAGGCGCTCAAAACCCGTCCATGCTGTCATTTCGAGCGGCAGCGAGAAATCTTTACGGCAAGATTCCTCGTCACTATCGTTCCTCGAAATGACAGTGGCGGAAGGCTCTGGAATAACGATATATAGTATTGAGTTTCTTGGAAGTCCAATATCTGCGCTGCGCTTCATATTGCAGGCGCTAAGGCAGTGAGTTTTTCAAACTGTAAACCGGGAGCTGTGGTGTGCTCCTTTTTAAAAAATCTCCCTAAATCCCTTTAAATCCCCCTAAATCCCCCTTTGCCAAAGGGGGACTTAATGGAAATTGCCTATTTTTAAGAGTTTTTGGCAAGGAGGACTTAGGGGAACTTGCCTTTTTTATTGGCCTTTTCCAAATTTGGAAGGCATTCAACGTATGGCCCAGCGCGCCTCATTCCTCGGAGATTCGCGCGCCTGCTGCCGCTTGTGTCCTTAAAAGACCTGAACAACCGGACGCTGCGACTGCATGGCACCGCTTACATCCGGCGAAGGGTCCGGCTGGAATACGGTACAGGAGCGGGCGGATTATGCGGCTGGGTCAGGACTGATCCGGCGCCATCATGTCCTGGAACCCTTCGACCGGGGCCCCCAGGCCATCTGCCATACGATCCATGAAATTGAATAATGCGGCTACAGCAATGGTTTCGAATAGTTCTTCATCTGTTAATCCGTCATCCCGGAGTTCCTGGATTCTGCCGTCATGCATTTTGTGGGAATGAAGCGTAACCGTCTCTGCCAGTCGAAGCAGTTTTTTGGTTTTATCGTCTATTAAATCCGTGCCGTCTATGTCCTCGAGTATGGTTTTGACCTCATTTTTTGTGAAGCCCTGGGCTATAACCATGGCGCTGTGAGCATCCACGCAGTAGTCGCATGCATTCAATCTGGATACATAAGCGGCAATAAGCTCTTTGGCGCTTCTCGGCAGTGCATGCGTCTCTATCATTAAACGGTTAATATAATCCACAAGCGGCCCCAGCAAGTCCGGTCTGATGCTCTGCGCCTCAAACACCTTTGGAACTGTCTGGAACATGGACGCCAACGTGTCATAGACGCTCTGCAGTTGTCCGCCGGCATTCTCCGGCGCCTGGGTTTGGATGAAAAAATTCATTGCGAAATCCTCCTTTTTTGTCTTTTATAAGATTTCGACGGCAGCTTTCGGGACGGGCTAAAATAAGCTACTGAATTATCATATTAAAACATAAACCGGGGGCAAGGCAGTAGCAAACATCAAGCCTGCCATGGAATTATTGCCTGAATTGCATTATTCAGACAGGAAAATCTGATGCATCGAATCTTTTTGCTTACAACATTATTTTTTATATCCGGATGCCTCGGTATCCCCGATGGCATAGAGCCCGTTGACGAGTTTGAAGTCAATCGCTATCTGGGTAAATGGTATGAGATTGCCCGGCTGGATCATTCGTTTGAACGGGGCCTGAGCCGGGTATCTGCTGATTATGCGTTACGCGATGATGGCGGGATCAGGGTTGTTAACAGAGGTTTTTCTGAAAAGAAAAATCAATGGAAGCAGGCGGAAGGCAAAGCCTATTTTGTTCAAAGTCCGGATGCGGGGTATCTGAAAGTTTCTTTTTTTGGCCCTTTTTACGGCTCTTATGTAATTTTTGAGCTGGATAAAGAAAAATATCAATATGCTTATGTGTCTGGTCCCAATCGGAACTATTTATGGCTTCTGGCGCGGACGCCTGAAATTGCTCAGAAAAGGATTGACCGGTTTATTGAAAGGTCAAGGGAACTGGGCTTTGATGTGGACAATCTGATTTTCGTGGCCCATGAGTAGACGTTTAATTCTAATTCGGGGGACACCATACTCATTTAATTGTTGATGAAAAATAAATTGATCGGCTACCCCCTGATTTTCGGGAAAATCAGCTTTTAACTCTTGTTACTATTTCTAAAGGACCGGGACCTGATATGTGATGAAAATTTTGATTGTCTGTTATTCCAGAACCGGTTTTACCGAAAAACTGGCAGAATTTATTTCTCAAGAGCTCAAATCGCGCGGCCATGTTGTAAAAAGGGACCTCGTTAATGTTGTGAACAAAAAGAATTGCTGGCATCTTCTTTTCCGGCAGATATATCAATACCCTTTGGTTGGTCTGTCATTAATCAGTTCGTCTTTTTACCATTGGTGGATAAAAACCTACCATCAGCCGGAAGAAGATATCCAGCCACCTAATTTTCCGGATATTTCAGGATTTGATCATGTCTGTATCGGCGGCCCTAAGTGGGCTTATACCTCATACCCGATTGCGCGATACCTTAAACAGATTAATGGTCTTAAAAATAAATCGGTGAGCGCCTTTGCCACCTTTGGGGGGCCGCCGCTAAAAGTATTTGAACTTGGATTTATTTTTACTTCCATGAACCGGCAAATTCAAAAAGCCGGCGGGAAACTTGTTTGTACTTTAGGATTGTCCAGTAATTATCATGAACTTCACTTAATCTGGATTTTCAGGATGGTTTCCTGGATTGTTTTCCGACGCCCCCTTAAATCTTTTACCGCTGACAGCGATTATGGAAGACAAAAACTAAAGTCATTTTGTGATACCATTGATAAGGAAATGTCCCGGCGCTCAGGGAGAAATTAGCTAAAAATCCCCCTAAATCCCCCTTTTACGAAAGGGGGACTTAATGGATTTCGCCTTTTTTTATTTGCTTTTTTTCCGGGCCGCGGTGATTATGACAACCCAAAATTGACCTGGTGTGATAACGCAAATTTGACCACCCCATATTATTTTTGGGGATCAGGTATCTGCCTGCGGCCAGTCCGCCTTGAAGACCATATACCGGATTGACATCGCTGTTACGCAATATTAACATCGTTTAAGAACTCTGCCCGCCTGCTTCCCGTGCGGCTTGGCCTGAGCTGCGCCGGCGCCCGATCCGGATCTTGTGATCAGTAAGCTCAGGACCTTCAACTTTCAACCTTTCCCCAAAAAGGAGCAAGCCATGAACGATGCTTCCGCATCTACTGCGTCAAATGATGTCTCGCATAGGTAACTATAGCTCGACATCATTTTTCTTGTATCTGCGGCGAACTTGAAAATCGCTCAATTTAGGTTCAAATAAGCGCCGGGGCAGGCTGATACTGCATCCGCGTTTTTTACACAACAGAAGAAGGAGGTTTTTATGCAGGTGCCCATGACGCCCAAACGCATACTGGATCGGGCTGTCAAGCTCTATCCGAAAAAGACCGCGGTGGTCGATGGCGATATCGAGTTGACCTACGAGGCCGTTCAAAGCCGCGTCTACCAGGTGATCCATGCCCTGGACCGCTTAAATATTGCCCCCGGCGCCCGTGTCGCGCTTCTGGATTACAACACCTATCGCTACATGGAGCTCTATTTCGGCCTGGCCGAATCTAGCCGGGTGCTCCTGCCGCTTAACATCCGGCTTTACCCGGACGACTATGCCTACATTTTCAATGATGCGGAGGCCGAGATCCTTGTCTTTCACGCGGATTTCAAGCCTGTGATCGAGAAAATAAGGGATTCGGCAAAAACCGTCCGCTATTACTATATTGCTGACGGTCCGGCGGATGCGGACTGGATCAGCGGCACCTACGAAGACCTGATCGCCGGCACCCATCCGGATGTTCTGGAATGCGCGGTGATCGCAACCCCGGATCCCAAATGGGGAGAGGTGCCCAAGGCGATGATCAGCCTGAAATCCGGCTCGCAGGCAGACGAAAAAAGCCTGATAGCCTATTGCAAGGAGCGGCTGCCCGGCTTTAAGACCCCAAAAATTATTGAATTTGTAGATGAGCTTCCCAAAACCGGCTCCGGCAAGATCCGGAAAGTGGACCTGAGATAGCCCGTTTTCAGGGGACACTTTTTCAGGGACATTTTAGGGGACACCATACTAATTTTATCCTCTTATCAATTAAATAGGTATGGTGTCCCCCGATTCTGCATCGACTTTTTGCGACGCCATCAAAAAGAGCATCTTCAAGAATTGTCCGGTCGCTAATATGAATTAGCCCGTTGGAATTTTCCCGCTTGACAAACCGTACGTTAAAACGTATATTTAAAGCATCCAGAACTCAATGCCATTAACTTAAACCATTTTTACCCTCATCCCGTCCTTCTCCCAGCGGAAAAAGTTGAGAAACAGAATCTTAAACATGAACCTGCTCTATTGGCAAAGGTTTAACAAGCACAGCGCATTCCAAAAAAATCCCGGGATACTTCAGACAATTACTTGCGCTGCACCACTACCACGCCTGCTGCCACTATAATCAGGCCGATAACGTCCGTTGACCGAAGCGTATCGCCGAATGCAACCCATGCCATGATCATGGTTACCGGCGGCCCCAAATAAAAAAGGCTTGCCACACGCGTTGCATCGAGCCGGGAAAGCAGCAGCCACATCAAGGCATAGGCTGCCAGGGAGACGCCGAGAATGAGCCACACCATAGCGCTTATGAAGGTAGGCTCCCAGCGGGTCGCTAAACTTTCAAGACCTATCGCGGGGATCGTTGCCGCCAAAGCTGTCGCCAGACTCTGGTAGAAAAGCGAGATATCCCCGGGAAGGCGATGGGCTTGGCCGTGCACCTCTATGTACCTTTGGAGCAGACTTGCCGCCGTGATCCCGACCACGGACCCGAACGGAATAAAGTAGCCAAAAACGGATCCCGCATCGTTAAGGTTGGTCCGCGCGCCCACGGCAATAATCACCCCGCAGAATCCGACGAACAATCCGAACCAGCGCGTAAGGGGCGTATGTTCCCCCACAACAGGACCGGACAAGGCGCCGGTGAGCATCGGCTGGAGAGCCACGACAAGGGCAACAATGCCGGCGGGAACTCCCTGCTGCAGCGAGAAGAGCACGCAGCCCAGCCATACGCCATGGGCCAGGCCCCCCACAAGTGATGCAATGGAGGCATCATAAAACCCCGGCCAGCGCAGCCGGCCGCGTAGCGCCAGGTAAATCAGAAGGACGCATGTCAGCGCCCAATAACGCCAAAACAGAAGGGTAAACGGCCCGGTAAACGGCAGACCATATTCCGCACCGATGAATCCCGAGTTCCAGAGCAGGACGAAACCGATTGCCAGGCATGCGGTAGAGGAAACCATGATGCAGGTATAAGAGTCCTTCCATCCAAGAATTTTAAATCAGCCGAATCCATTGATGTGCAGGCTGTGGGGGGGGGTGAGCAAAGATTATCGACTTTTTACGAGGCTATCAATCCTGGACGGTTTCAAAGGACTTTACATATACTTCCAAACCTTCCGGATAGCTTTCAGGTTCTTGTACCTGGTCAGATTTGAAAAAATAAGCAATACCTTTAAAGCTGTATGACGCCTCATCGCCGGCTGCCAGGTAACTGATCTTATCTTTCTGCGCTTCTCTTTTAACCTGCTGCGTTACAAACCATTCTCCGCCGATCATAACTTCTGAACATGATTTGCATCGCCCCGTGAGCACAATGTTTTTTATATCATAAGGGCTTGTATTTTTGACTTTTCCTTTTGCGTTAAGGGAGATGGAAGTCTTTTCACTGTCCTGCTCAAGGGAAAATTCCTCCTCCGTAATCTCCAGCGTTCCCTGCTTTTCTTTGTTACAGGATGCAAGGCAGCAGGAAATCAACAGGCAAAGCAGAACAGCAAAAATGGTTCTGGCAGCATGGGGCATGATAAAATCCCTCGCATTTTAAAATGTAAAGATGTAAACTAACGACTTGCTTAGTTGGAATTAATTCAGATAATTAACAAAAATTCAATCAGCATGTCAAGTTGTACTTAAACCTCTACGATACGGCTAATCCGCTCACACCTTATGCATATTCCGCCGCAAGATAGTTATCGATAGTGCGGCGCCTCTAAAAAGTTTTGTAATATTGTCGTTTTGGTCCCAACCCAATAAAGAGTCGGTTATGGGAATTTTATCATTCATGACAATTTAATTAATGAAATACCCGTTTCTATTGATCTGTAATTTTGACCAGTTCAACCCGGCGGTTCTGTGCCCGGCCATCCTCGTCTTCATTGCTGGCAACAGGGGCCAGAGGACCTGCGCCTTGGGGGATGAGCCTGTCTTCGGAAATTCCGTGCTCTGAGACCAGAAACGCCTCTACCGCCTCTGCGCGCTTCTCGGACAGATCCATATTATATTCCTTGCTTCCGACAGCATCGGTATGGCCGACAACGAAAAACCTGAGATCCGATTCCCGCTCCAAAAGGGCGGCTATTTCAGCCAGAACGGACTCGGATTCTTCCCTGATCGTGGCCTTGTCCGTGTCAAAGCGGATGCCGTAAACGCGGACACTTCCCTTCTCTTCGATATCTTCAGCCATTGCTTCAGCATCTATATCAACCTTAACGTTCCCGGTATCCATGGGTTTTTCTTCAAGGATTTCATCCAAGTTTTCGCCAAAACATTCATAGACAATTTCAAAACCGGCTTCCTTCAGAGCAATTTGGTAATTGCGCTGTACTTGTAAAACAGAAAGCCCTTCTGGAGCCGCATAAATGATTTTTGTGACCTCCCCTTCCATCGTGATTTTATAATCCCCCGCCCCCGCGATCCTTGATTTTTGGCTGTAACTTTCTATACAAGGATCGGCAACCATCTTTAAATATGATAGATATCAGATCATGCGATAGCTTGCAAAATGTGATCTGTGACCTTTTTATTATCCTCATTGCCAATCTTGAAATTGTTGGGCGAGATTATTGGCAACAGGATTTAAAACCTCCGCCATCCCCATATATTTTTGAGCCTGCCCTTATGAAGTTGTACTTGTTTATCCCCTGGTTTTGATATAAATTTGGAACGCTCAATTTAGGTTATAATAAGCAGTTTTGAATTCATTTTTATTTTTTATGACCAATATGAAGAAAAAAACCCGTGGGCAAACATACATAGAAGCAGAACAATCCGGAGATCCTCCCTTAGCTCGATTCAACTATATGCCTCGCATCATAGGCTTTCTCCTTTATGGAATTGTTTTAAGCACCATATTTTACAAGAACCCGGGTATTCTCCTCTGGTCGGCCATATTTCTTCAGGTTATTGTATGGCCCCACATTGCGTATCTGGCCGCAAAATACAGCAAAGATGGGAGAAAAGCCGAATATCGGAATTTGTATTTTGAAACATTTTTATGCGGGATATGGATTAACCTGGTCTCTTTTCAGCTCTGGCCGTCAAGCGTTTTTTTCGTTGGTACAACAATAAACCAGCTGGCAACAGGAGGCCTGACCCTTTTCAGAAATTCCTTGTTTTGTTTAGGCATGGGCCTGCTTTCCGCCGGATTATTCAACGGGTTTGATTATACCCCGCGATCAAGCATTGCAACGGCTTATGCGTGCATTGGCTTCCTTGTTCTTTATTCATCGCTTGTCGCTTATTTGAGTTTTGCGAGCTCGAAAAAGCTGAGTGAAAGCAGAAAGTCATTAAAAAAAGCGCATTTGGAAATAGAAGAGAGGCTAAAAGAAATTAAAAATGAAGTTGACCGGCGTAAAATAGTGGAAACCGAGCTGGTCGGATCCCTGTCTCTTATGGAAGCGATCCAGAATTCAGTAGCCGAAGGTATTTTGGCAATTGACGCCAACGGCAAAGTAATTGCCACAAACGATAGATTCGCAAAGTTGTGGCGCATCCCCGCTGATGTCCTTGAGACAAAAGACAATGAAAAATTCTTTAATTTCGTTCTGGGCCAGCTTGATAAGCCTGAGTCTTTTTTATCCAGGGTCTGGCAGATGCATGATAAACCAGCGGAGATTAGCCGGGATATTTTGAAATTCAAAGATGGCCGGGTGTTTGAGAGTTATTCCCAGCCATTGATGATAGAGGGGCGGCATGAAGGACGGGTATGGAGCTTTCTCGATATTACCGAGCAAAAGCGGATGGAAGAAGAACTCAAAGTCACGCTTGAAAAAGTCGAATCAGTGAACCTGAACCTGGAAAAAGAGACGGCTTTCGCAAATGAAATGGCAAAGCAGGCCGAGGCAGCAAACCTTGCCAAAAGTCAATTTTTGGCCAATATGAGTCATGAAATCAGAACCCCGATGAACGCGGTGATAGGCATGTCCCATCTTTTGGCGGATATGGAATTATCGAAAAAACAGCAGCACTATGTCGATACAATTAAGCAAAGCGCGGAGTCGCTCTTGAATGTTACCAATGACATTTTAGACTTTTCCAAAATTGAAGCAGATAAAATGGATCTGGAACATATTGATTTTGATTTGTTTCAGCTGCTTAACGAAATAACCGGCATGATGGAAATAAAGGCCCGCGATAAGGAACTGGAATATTCTTGTCGGATCGATCCGAACGTTCCCCAATATGTTTCAGGTGATCCGGGCCGGATCCGTCAGGTTTTGGTAAACCTTATCGGAAATGCCATTAAGTTTACACATAGCGGCAAAATTCAAATACAGGTGGATTTGGTTCAGAATAAAGCTCCGGCTGATGAGCCGCAGATAATGTTGAAATTCAGTGTCCTTGACACCGGTATCGGGATTTCAGCTGAAAAAGTGCAAACACTTTTTGATGCCTTTACCCAGGCGGATGCATCAACGACACGGCAATTCGGGGGAACCGGTCTTGGGCTGTCTATTGCTAATAATCTTATCGCGATGATGGGCGGACAGCTCAATGTTTCAAGCCAGTTGGGAGAAGGCAGTGTATTTACATTCACATTGGTCCTCGATAAGAAAACAGGGCCGGCAGCGGAAATAACAGAAAAGGAAACAACCAGTTCAGCAGATACGAATAAAACTTACAACGCAGAGATAAAGCACCGGCCGAAAATCCTTGTTGCTGAAGATTTTCCAGCCAATCAGGATGTTGTTCAAGGGTTTCTTGAACGTTTTGGCTTCACTGCCCATGTTGTTGAAAACGGTAAAGAAGCCATCCGGGCTCTTGAAAACGATGATTATGACTTGGTGCTGATGGATGTCCAGATGCCCGAGATGGATGGCATTGAAGCCACCGAGATTATCCGTGATAAGTCCTCAAAAGTAAGGAATCATAACATTGCCATTATAGCCCTTACGGGCCATGCCATGGAAGGAGATCGAAGCAGTTATCTAAATATGGGGATGAACGATTATATTGCCAAGCCCACCAAACCGGATGATCTCTATGATGTTGTGAGGAGAAATTTGCCGGATAACCGGTAGTTGTAAACATTACCTGGTTGAAATTGCTGGACGATACCCCCGTTAAGGGTCCATAATAAAGATGGGTATACCGCACGTTGCAAAAACCGGGTTCCTTACCGCAAAGAAGGAATGGAGCGTCTCATGGAAAAGGAGTATGTTATCTCCGCCATCGGAGGCAACCGGCCGGGAGTGGTCGAAGAGCTGACCAGGCAGATTTATCTTTCCGGAATCAAAGTTGAAAACTCAAGCATGACCCTGCTTGGGGGCCACTTCTCCCTGATGATCCACATCATCGCAGAAGAACAAACCATTCAAAATGTGCTTGCAGACCGGCTCCGAAACATTGAGGCGGAGACAGAGATAAGCACGCACATCTTCCGGGCGCCTGAAAAATTTTCCGGGACCGAAGAAGGCGCAAAGCCCCAATACGCTATCCGCATCCGGGGCGATGACAGATCCGGTATCCTTTACAAGACTTCCAGTTTTTTGGCCCGCCGCGGCGTCAATATCCTGGAGATGCACACCAGTGTGGAAAAGCCGTCGCAAGGGGGGCGCCCCTTGTTTCTGATGTACACCCGTATTGAGGTCCCCGAAGACCTGAACAACAATGAATTCCTTGTTAACCTGGAGTACCTGGCCAGTGAATTGCACGAATCCATGACCCTGACGCGGATTTCATAGGAAAGGCGAGTCCCGAACAATGCGCGACAGCATTCACATCACCATCAATCCGCTTCAGGAGACATTGGCGGCCCGGCCAGGGGAAACCCTGCGGGATATTCTTCTGCGCAACGGGATTAACATCGAGGGGCCGTGCAACGGGCAGGGCATATGCGGCCAGTGCGGGATCTGGGTGGAGAGCCCGGCGGATGTTCCATATACAGAACATAAAAACATCTCTGCCGAGGAGGCGAAAGCAGGCCTCCGGCTGGCCTGCCAGGTTGTCCCCCAAACCGACATGACCATCCGCCTGCCGGAAGACTTCAGCCGGGATGCCCGGCGGATTAAGGAAACCCAGCAAATCCTTGAGGGCGATCGGATCAGCTGGGGCCGGGTAGCCAGCGCGGTTCGGATTTTCCAGGAAAAGGGAGGCTGGTTTTTGCGCTATGACGGGGTATCTGAAGACTTCCAGATTCCCGAATGGCAAGAGGATATGGCGCCCAAGGGACTGGCCGTGGATCTGGGCACCACATCCATGGTGGTCTCTTTGATATCCCTTCGCTCAGGCGAGGAACTCTCAACCGCCTCCATGCTAAACCCCCAGATCCGATACGGGCATGATGTGATTTCACGGATCACCCATGGGTCCACCCCGAAAGGCCTGAATGAGTTGTTTCAGGCTGTCTCCCAGGGCTTGAATCGCCTTATTGGAGAGGCCTGCCAGGATTCAGGCGCTAGCCCCAAAGAGATTCTGGATGTTGTCATCGGGGGCAACACGACCATGCTCCAGCTCGCCGCCGGCATTAATCCCGCCCCTTTAGGCAAGATCCCTTTTCGTGTGGATATCAAGGACGGCACAAGCTATCCGGCCGACCGCTTTGGTCTGGATATTAATCCGGCGGCCCGAATATATATCCCGCCAATCATTCATGCATTCATCGGCACGGATGTTACCGCGGGTCTCTTGATGAGCGGGGAATTTTTTAAGGATGAGGCCCGGGTCCTTTACCTGGACGTGGGCACCAACGGCGAAATTGCCATCAATAACCAGGGGAAGCGGTTTGCCGCCTCCACCGCTGCAGGCCCCGCTTTTGAGGGAAGCTCCCTGAGCAGCGGCATGCGCGCAGGGCTGGGCGCCCTTTCCGGGGCCTCCACAGACGGTTATCATCTGGAACTCGCCACCATCGGGAATATCCCGATCAAAGGCGTTTGCGGAAGCGGCATCGTGGATCTGTTGGCCTGTCTCCTGGATCTGGGAATTATGGATCAAACCGGACGAATAAAGACCAATAAGGAAGAACTCCGGGTAAGCCCCGAGACTCTGGATCGGCTGGAGCGGATAGATGGACAGCCCGTCATCCGGCTGGGCAAAAGGGCGGTATTTACCCAGCAGGATGTAAGGGCCATTCAATTATGCAAAGGGGCGATCCGCGCCACGATCAATATCCTGCTTGAAAGGGCGGGGCTTCAGGCTACAGAACTTGAGCGGATCATTATTGCCGGGGGATTCGGTTTTCATTTGAATGCGCGGAATCTGGAACGGATCGGCATTATCCCCCCTGAAACCAGCAAAAAAGTCGAGTTCGCCGGCAACGCCAGCCGCAGCGGCTGCGTCTGGCTTTTAAACGATATTGTCTATCGGCGGTTTCTGGAAGCGCATGTGGCGGATATCAGTCATGTGTCCATTGCCGGGCACCCCGGTTTCATGGAGCTTTTTGTCGGATGCATGGAATTTCCGTCCTCAATTTAGGTTAGAAGGGGTGGATCTCATGAAAATCAAGGAAATCGTCCAGACCACGCCCAATTTTCAGGTTCTGTCCGAAGATGAGATCGAGCGCATCTATTTTGATGCCCTGGGGATTATCGAAAGTGATGGCGCCCGCGTGGAAGGTGAAGCCGCCCTGGCGCAGTTTAGAAATAGCGAGGCGGTGGTAACCGATACCAACCTGGTGCGCATCCCGACGGTTCTGGTGGAATCGGCCCTGCGCAGCCATCCCCGAAAAATTGTGCTTGCCGGCCGAAACCGGGAGCGGGCTGTCCGACTGCAGAAAGATGAGCTGGCCTTTGGCACCGGCCCCTTCTATCCGGTTGTTCCGTTCGCTGATCCGCAGAAAGGGGAGCCGTCCGTCTATCAGATGACCTGTGCCGCCGCCCGCCTTGCGGACTACCTGCCCAATTTTGATTTCATGACCGGCCCCCTGGCGCTATCCCATGATGACAGCAGCATTTCGAATCTGTCGCATGCCATCGCTATGCTGGAGGGTTCTGAAAAACCCATGCTCCTGAGAAGCAAGGATCAGGCGGAACTTTATCGCTTATGGCAGATGGGGGCCCTTGTGTGCGGCGGTGAAGCGGAGTTTCGCCTAAGCCCGCTTTTTGCCAATTATGTGGAAATTGATTCACCCCTGGTGCTCTCGGCAAATGCGGCGGAACAAGTAATGTTTTGCGCTGAAAAGCGCATTCCATGCGTGTGCGCATCCCGGGCGATTGCCGGGATTACGGCGCCTGCGGCCATTGCCGGCGGCCTGGTTCAGACCCTGGCAGAGACCATGCTGGCATCTGTCCTTTCCTACCTGACAAAGCCCGGCATGCCCATGATCAGAGGCGGGGTGACGACTACGCCGCGCCCCGAAGGCCATGGATATTGCTATGGCGCGCCGGAATTGCCCCTGAGTGCGGCGGCGAATGCGGATGTATCCAAATGGCTGGGATTGGGCATGTTATTTCCCGCCGGTGTTACGGATGCTTCAAAAATCTGCCAGGATGCCGGCGTTGATTGCGCGACCAGCCTGTTTTATGCCTATCTGTCAGGCTCGGACCTGATTTATGGCCCGGGATTGATGGAAAGCGGCAAAATTACCTCTCTGGACAGCCTGGTCATGTGCAATGAGATCATTGAAATGATCAAACAGATCGGCAAAGGCATCAATACGGATGAGCCATACCTGGCCCTGGACTTAATCGAATCCGTGGGACCGGGCGGCGAATATTTGACCCAGGATCATACCTATACGTATTGGCAGAAATGGTTTCGGCCCCATTTGATTGACCGTTCCGTTTATGACAGCTGGATGGCTGAGGGGGCAAAAAACATGAAGGACCGCGCAGAGGCCGAACGCCGGAAAATCCTGGCAGATCATTCACCGCAGCCCGTGGCCCCCAAACTGCTCGACGAACTGCGCGCCCTGGCAGCAAAAAACGGTTAAGGAGTTTTACTGATGGGTACCCGAACCAATCTGACGGAAGAGCAGTATATCCGATTTTCATTTTTGTCTGAGGGGCAGAAGCACCTGATTTTTAATGAGGTGCTGCAGATTCTGCAGCATACCGGAGTACAGGTGAAACATGAAGAGGCCTGCCAGCTGCTATCGGAAACCGGCTGCCGGGTCAGCGGCCAGCGCGTGTACATGCCTTCCCATGTCGTTAATAAAGCCTTGACGTCAGTGCCCCCGGTTACCAATATTTACAGTTGGACCGGACCTGTCGCCTTAAGAGTGGAACAGGGCCATACCTATTTCGGCCCCGGCCCCACCTGCCCGAATTTTATCGACCCGTTTACCTTTGAGCGCCGGGCTTATAAACGCTCAGATGCGGCCATGGTGGCAAAACTATGCGATGCCCTCCCCGAAATCGGTTTTGTCATGTCTTTGGGCCTTGTCAGTGATGCGCCTTACGGCATGGAAGGACTCTACGAGTTCGCCGAGCTTATCTGCAATTCAACCAAACCGCCGATTGCCTGGTGCTTCAGCCGGGAGCACTGCCAGGACATTCATCAGATCGGGATTGCCCTGGCCGGCGGCCCGGATAAATTCCGCCAGAAGCCCAACTATTTGTTCTATAATGAGCCGATATCACCGCTGCTTTCTGACTTTAATGCGATTGATAAAGTTATCTATTGCGCCCGGCACAATATACCCCAGATTTTTGCCCCTGCCAGTACCGGCGGGGGCACTGTCCCGGCCACGCACAGCGCCCATATCGCGGTAACGCTCGCGGAATCGCTGATCGGGGTGGTCATTTCCCAGGCGGTGAATCCGGGGGCCTGCATTATTATCGGCGGCACCCAGTCCATACTGGACATGCGGGAAATGGTCTTTGCCTACGGCGCCCCGGAGCTTTGCAGCCTGGAAGCCGGCCTGACGGAAATGGCGGAATATATCGGCGTCCCGGTTTTTTCCGCCGGCGGCTGCAGCGACGCCAAGGCAATGGATGCCCAGGCAGCGATTGAGGCTACGCTATCCCTTCATTCAGCCATGCTGAGCGGTGCCAGCCTGGTCCATGATGTGGGCTTCATGGAGTCCGGCATGTGCGGCTCCGTATTTCAGCTGGTGCTGGCGGATGAGATTATTGCCAAAAGTGCATTTATCGCAAAGGGTGTGCGGGTGAATGAAGAGACCCTGTCCAGGAAGGAAATTCAGGCCGTCGGGCCAGGCGGGGATTACCGAAAACTGACGAAAAGCCGGGAAAAGCCGTCGAGGCCGGGGGGCGGGGGATCGGTACGCGCATCCAGCGGCAAAGAAAGCGGCAACGCCGGTCCGCTCACCAGTTGCATGCCCGGGCGGATCTTAGAGCGAACCCAATCGCTTATTAAAAGCACCGAGGGGCCTGCCGAAAAAATATCTGAAAATACGGCACAGGCCATTCAAAAAATACTGGATGAAGCCAAATCCAGGGCTAAGGCGAAGGACCGGGCATAGACAACCCCGCCAAATGACAAATTGATTTGCCGAGGACCATCACCGATAAAAAATCGCCGTTTATTTGATTAATGCGAGTATCTGATCGAGGTCCGCGTGGTCTCCGGCAGATTGGTCCCGGTGCTCAAAAAGGAGCTTATCGCCGGGGCCAATCAAAAAAATGCCTCCCTGCTGCCAGTGATCTCCGGCGGTTGAGCGCTACATATTTGATCTTTCAATCGTTCTAAATTTAAATCGGGTCACTGTTAATTTTTCCTACCATCAATAAAATTTGTTTGGTGTCCCCCGATTTAGGGACAGGCCGATTTTTTTTGATGTTTTGGATGGATTGTGTTACATGTTCGAACATTGTTTTTTTTAAATAACGGGCCTGCCTGAATTATGGAAGACAAAAAATTTTAGAAAATTTTGAAAGGAATTTTAAATGAATCAAACTGATGCGTGGTATGAGTACCCTTACAACCTGGTCGATATGTTTGAAGACAGTGTGAAAAATTTTGCTGATCGCCCCCTGGTGGGCATGAAAAATGCCGACGGCGAATATGAATACAAAACCTATGGCGAGGTTGGCCAGCGGGTGGATAACCTTCGGGGCGGCCTGGCGCAATTGGGCATCGACAAGGGAGACGGCGTCGGTTTGATCATCAGTAATTCGGAAGCCTGGGACGTGATCGCATTCGCCACTTATGGCAGAGGCGCCCGGCTCGTTCCGATGTATGAAAAAGAACTGGAGAGCACCTGGCGATATATCATAAAAGACAGCGGACTTAAGGTCCTGTTTGTTGTAAATGAGGATGTATACAATCAGGTGATCGGCTGGGTTGATGAAATAGAGAACCTTGAAAAAGTGTTTATTATTTACGGCAGCGGTAAAAACAGCATGGCTGCAGTTGAG
This sequence comes from Desulfobacterales bacterium, assembly GCA_046543065.1. Classification (GTDB taxonomy): domain Bacteria; phylum Desulfobacterota; class Desulfobacteria; order Desulfobacterales; family Desulfosalsimonadaceae; genus M55B175. The sequence goes on from JBKHAE010000030.1 coordinate 21,956, forward strand.
CAAATGGGGCAAAAAAACCCTGTTGCATCCGTAAAGCCGCACTACAACGACATTGCCTCGCTTATTTATACGTCCGGCACCACCGGTGACCCCAAGGGCGTGCTGCTTAGCCACGGCAACTTTACCACCAATGTCCTGGCCTGCTCACGGGCGTTTCCCCACATTGATGAAAACGTCAGAACACTGTCTATATTGCCCTGGGCCCACAGTTTCGGACAGACCGGTGAACTCTATTTCGGGGTTTACGTTGGCGGATCGACCGGTATCATGGAGTCTGTGGATACAATTGTGGATGATATGGCAAAAGTTCGGCCGACTGTGCTCATTGCCGTACCCCGGGTGTTTAACAAGGTTTATGCCCGTATTCACAATATGATGCGGGAAGCAGGCGGTATGAAGGAAAAACTTTTTAACGCCGCCAAAAAAGAGGCGGAAAAAAAGCAGGAGACCGGAAAGGCTTCGATAAAATTGAAAATTTTGGACAAGCTGGTATTCGGAAAAATCCGCGACCGATTCGGCGGCCGCTTAAAAGAAGCAATTACCGGCAGCGCGGCAATGAATCCGGAAATTGCACAGTTTTTCATTGATATCGGAATTCCCACATATGATTGTTACGGTCTCACGGAGACCACCCCGGCCATGACCATGAACACCCCGGCGGCCAACCGGCTTGGCAGTGTGGGGCGTGCCATTGAAAAAGTCACCGTGGTTATTGATAAAGGATTTGTCGGCAAGGACAGTGAAGACGGGGAAATCGTCTGTTACGGCCCCAATGTCATGCAGGGCTATCACAACAAGCCGGAAAAGACTGCCGAAGTCATTGTAAATGATCCAAAACTCGGCAGGGGGTTCCGCACCGGCGACCGGGGGCGGCTGGACCAGGATGGTTTTCTCTTTATTACCGGCCGTTTTAAAGAAGAATACAAACTGGAAAACGGCAAATACGTGCACCCGGCCTCGATAGAAGAAGATATTAAATTAAATGCCTATGCGCTCAATGCCATGCTCTATGGCGAGGGAAAACCCTATAATGTCTGTCTGCTGGTCCCCGATTTTGAAGCACTGGCATCGGTAGCCGAAGAAATGGGGTTTGACGACAAAAGCCCGGAAGATTTGATCAAAGAAGAAAAAATTTATGATTTTTTAAAGACGGAAATTACCAATCACCTGAAGAAAAAATACGGCGGCTATGAAATTCCAAAGAAATTCATTCTTCTCTCCGAAGATTTCTCACTGGAAAACGGCACACTGACGCAGACCATGAAACTCAAACGCGGCAACGTATTCGAAAAATATCAGGATCAGCTCGACGCACTTTATAATTAAAATGAGCATGGGCCAATACCAGGATGGGCCCAGATCAGCAAAAAAGCCCTGATGCTCCGGGCTTAAAATTCTGCCCCCGAGACGGGAGCGAGCTTCTGCTGGCAGCCAGGGATTTTGCCCTGGCTGCCAGCAGAAAGGCCGCATAAATTCCGCTGAGGCCGCCCCCAATGATAATCGTGTCAACTTCTTCCGCCTGCATATCTGCTTAGATCCGTCTGCAGAGGATCATGAAAATCCCCCTAAATCCCCCTTTAAAGGGGACTCAAAGGAACGCTCAATTTCAGTTGGCAATTATCCGCCAAAAGCGTTAATCTAATGAGTAAATGGACTCCATAAGCTATATCAATATCGAACGGATCAAACTGTTCCTGGCGCTTTCCCGGACGCCGCACGGTCTGCTTGATATGGCCACCCCGGCGTTTGCGGTGCTCTTATACCTGCAGGGCGTTCCGTCCATGCGCGTTGTTTTGATCGGCCTTCTGACCGCGTTTGCCGGATACACCGCTGTGTACGCGTTTAATGATATCATCGACTACCGCTCGGACAGAAAACGCTTCACCCAGCCCCAGGCGGATACCGGCGGCTACCTGGACTCTCTGATGGTCCGTCACCCCATGGCCCAGGGGCTGCTTTCGCTCAAGGAAGGCATTGTCTGGGCGATGGGCTGGTCGTTTGTGGCGCTCGCGGGCGCGTACCTATTAAATCCGGTATGCGTGCTGATTTTTCTGGCCGGTGCGGGCCTTGAAACTATTTACTGCCTGCTCTGGCGGGTGAGCCCGCTTCGGGCTGTTGTCAGCGGATTTGTCAAAAACATGGGCGCGGTGGCGGCGATTTTTGCCGTGGATCCGCATCCATCGCCCGTTTTCCTGCTCCTTCTGTTTCTCTGCCTGTTTTTCTGGGAGATCGGCGGCCAGAACATTCCGGCGGACTGGACCGATATTGAGGAAGACCGTCGGTTTGATGCCAAAACCATTCCCGTGCGGCTGGGCGAGGAAAAATCAGCCGCCCTGGCCCTTTTATGCCTGGTCCTTGCGGTTTTCCTGGGTGTGATTCTTTTTCTGATGAGCTATCCGGACGTTAAATGGATGGCGGCGATGCCGCTGGTACTCCTGATTGGGTTTCTGCTGCTTTTGCGGCCGGCATTCCAGCTTTACCTGACAAAGCAGCGGGAATCCGCCATGGCGCTTTTCAACAAGGCGAGCTACTTTCCCGTCTCCATGCTGATTGTTTCCTTTATGTTGATTTTTTTTTAAACTGAAAAAGGAGATGCTGTTCATGACACGATCCGCCCTCATTTTCCTGTGTATGAGTCTGTTACGGCCCCCGGCCTTTCCGTCTGCGCTGCCGCGGACACAGAACCGAACTGCAACATTCAGGAAGAAAGCTGCACCCAGACGGTGGGCGGGCGCACGGTAGAGCTTGATATCACGCCCAAGCCGGTTAAGGCCATGAAAGAGCTGACCTTCCGCGTGAGCGTAACCGGGGGTGACCTCAAAAAGCCCCCGCACATTGATTTGGGCATGCCGGCCATGGAGATGGGGCCGAACCAGGTGAGCATGAAAAAAGTTTCCGATTCTGTTTATAAGGGCACAGGTGTGATCGTGCGATGCCCGAGCGAAAAAACCATTTGGGAAGCCGAAGTGACGATTCCGGGCGCGGGCCAGGCAAGCTTTATATTTGATGTTGTCTACTAGCCCGATTTACCTTATCTTTTTTACTTCCGGCCTTGCCGTTGGTTTCGGCCACTGCATCGGCATGTGCGGGCCCATTGTGATATCGCTTTCCTTAAACATCAGGGACCGTTCCTCTCTTTTCCCCGATCTCTTCTATAACTTCGGCCGCACTATCACCTACGGCATTTTGGGCGCGATTATGGGGGGGCCGCCTCGTTTACGCGGTTTACCCAGGGCATCGGCGACATCCAGCAAGGGGTGATGATCGGGGCGGGCATTCTGATTGTGGTAATGGGTGTGGCCATGACCGGATGGTTTCCCGCTCACCGCCTGTTCGGCAATTTCACGCCGGCCGCGCAGACGATAAACAAGTATTTCAAGCGGCTGTTTGCCCATCAGAATAACCTGGTGTTTCTGCCCATCGGGATGCTTCTGGGGCTGCTTCCGTGCGGGCCGGTCTATACCGCCATGATCGCCGCGGCCCGGACCGGGATGGATGCCGCCTCAACAATTGAGGGGATACTTTCGGGTGCGGCCGTGATGGTCTGCTTCGGTTTGGGCACCATTCCGGCCCTGCTGATACTGTCTCAGATATCAAACGTCCGGTGGTTAAAGCGCCGGGATGTGATTTACAAATTCGGCGGGGTGCTGATGATCGGGATGGGGATTTATTTTGTGTGGAAGGCGGTTATATTTTGAACCGTCTTCATCCCCCCTCATCCCTGCCTTCTCCCCCCGGGGGAGAAGGAGATAAAAGGATTAAGGATCTATTTTTTATAGAGTAAGAGTAAGATTAAGAGCAAGAGTAAGACGTTAAACAAGGAGGGATTAAGCCGGGAGCAAGACAGAAATAAGACGCTATAAGGGCTTCCGGCCCAGATGGATGGCGGCGATGCCGTTGGTGAGGCGTTTGTAGGCGACATGGGTAAAGCCGATGGACTCCAGGATCTCCTTTAATTCATCGGCTGAGGCAAACATCCGGATGGTTTCGGAAAGACAGCTGTAGGACTGGCTGGAGCCGGCGAGAAGGGTTCCCAGAAGCGGCATCACATGGAAGGAATACCAGTCATACAGGGTGCGGAAAACGGGATTTACCGGCTTTGAAAACTCCAGGCACATAATTTTGCCGCCCGGCTTCAGCACCCGGTACATTTCGGAAAAGCCTTTTTTGAGGTGCGTGAGGTTCCGGATACCGAATCCCACCGTGGCCGCGTCAAACAGGTCATCCGAAAAGGCAACCTGTTCCGCATCTCCCTGAATATAATGGAGATGCCGGGCAAAGGATTCATTCTGGGGCCGATTTCGGCCGGCCTCCATCATGGCCCGGTTCATATCATAGATGAACACGTTGCCGGCCGCCCCGATCCGCCGGGCCGCAAAAACCGCCAGGTCGCCGGTGCCGCCGCACACATCCAGCACCTGATCCCCCGGTTTTAAATCCACCATGCGGATGGCGCACCGCTTCCAGGCGTAATGGATGCCGAAGCTTAACAGCGTGTTCATAAAGTCGTACCTGGGCGCCACCCGGTTGAAATGCTCAAGCACCGCCTTTTCCTTTTCCTCCCGGCTCATCTCCCGGAACCCGAAACGGGCGGTGCCGGATGCCTCCACATATTCATCAAACATTTTTTCCCGGCCATCGCGGCTGAACCATCCGGGTACATTGAACAGTTTCATGTATTCTTAAATCCTTAAACCTGTCTTAACCTTACTCCGTTACTCAAAATTTATTTACCCCGTCTTAATCTTACTCTTAATCTATAAAATCAGACAGTTATTCCTTTTCTCAAAAGCCAACGCAAACAGGCGCCCAAAACCCGTCCATACGGTCATTTCGAGCGGCAGCGGGAAATCTTAAAACAAGATTCCTCGTCGCTCGCGCGCCTCGGAATGATAATGGCGAAAGACTCTGGAATAACAAGATATATTAAGGAGTTGATCCTATTTTTATAGATTAAGAGCAAGAGTAAGATTAAGAGTAAGACGTTGTTAATATATTAAAAAGCGGTCATTTTCTCTTCAAATACATCATATAATTCATCGGGGCGGCGCGGGTGAGATACGCGCGGCCCATGAACGGCAGATACAGAAACCCCGAGCAGTCGAGCACGGAAAGCCCGGCTTCGCAGGCCCAATTCTCAAGTTCCCGGGGCCGGATAAATTTGTGGTAGTGATGCGTCCCTTTTTCAACAATGCCAAGCACGTATTCGGCGATCACAATCACCATCAGCCGGGAAAACCAGGTTCGGTTGATGGTGGACAGGAAAATATCGCCGCCGGGCCTGGCCAGCCGCTGGCAGGCCGCCAGAACGGAGCCGGGATTCGGCACATGCTCCAGCAATTCCATAGAGACAATGATATCGAAGCGCTCCGGCATCTCCATGGCCAGGGATTCGGCCGAGGCCTCGCGGTAGTCAATTGAGAGCCCGGAAATTTCCCGGTGGGCCCGGGCGGCGGAAAGGGCGGATGGGGCCAGATCAATGCCGATCACCCGGCCGCCGGCATGCGCCAGGGCCTCAGACAGAATCCCCCCGCCGCAGCCGATATCCAGAACCTCGCGGCCGGCGATGTCCGCGCGGTCGGCAACATACTTAAGGCGCAACGGATTTATGTCATGAAGCGCCTTGAGGCTTCCCTTCCGCTGCCACCAGTCGGCCGCGTGATGCTCAAAATAGCGGATCTCGGCCTCATCGATATTTTCTTCCGCCGGGGGCATCAGGCAATATCAATCCCGGCCTCGGCAAACAGGGGCCGGATATACTCAAGGCTGGCACGGCCGGCCACTTCCGGCCCGTTGGCATAGGGGTAGAGCTCAAGGGTAATGTCTCCGCCATAGCCCAGCCGCTTCATGGTTTGAAACACTTCGACAAAATCAACGGCCCCGTCTCCGGGTACCAGATGGTGATGTATCCGGCTTTTTCCGATATCTTCCAGGTGAACGTGGCCGACCCATTCAAAAAGATCTTCCAGGGCATGGGCCGGGTTTTCACCGGCACAGAAGAAATGGCCGATATCAAAGTTGATGCCCACCTGCGGGGAATGGACATCCTTGATAAACTCCCTGAATTCCTCGGTTCGCTCGATCAAAAGATCCGGCTCCGGCTCCACCAGGAGTTTGATGTTGAGCTCTTCAGCCAGCGGGATAACGCTTTCCAGTCCCTGGTGAAAAAGCTCCATGGCCTCTTTTCGGGTACCATTGGTCAGGGGGCCGCCCGGGGGGATCGAAATGTTGCGGCAGCCCAGGGTATTTGCGATATGCAGACACTGCTGGGTGTGCTGAATGCGGACCAGGCGGCGCTCCGGCTGCTCTTCGATCCAGGAGGGCAGATAGGTGTCGCCCACGGCAAACAGGGTGAAGCTGTTTAGATTGGTAACCCGAAGATTGTTTGTATCAAGTACCTGTTTGATGCCCGCAAGCGCCTCCTGATCAAAATCCGGCGGATACAGGTGGGGCCGGTCGCACATGATCTCCGTTCCGGCAAATCCCAGGGCCGCGATTTTTCTAAGCGCCTCTGTAAGGCTGTATTGGGTGAATGCGTTGGTGCTGTAGCCGAATATCATTTAAAACTCCTTGCTCACCCGGGTCTTTAAATCATTCTCAAAATTGTCGAGCGCCGCCAGCTGGCCTTCAAAGCCTGCCGGCGCATCCCCGAAGGTCTTTTTAAAGTAAAAGGCAAGCTCCGGGATAAGGCCCGCGCACCCCGCTGTTTTCGCTGCCGCCGCCCAGCGCGACAGATCAAGCACCATGGGCGCGGCGAGAATTGAGTCCCGGCCCTGGAGATTTAATCGAAGACTCATGGGAAGCCCGAAAATGCTCTCAAAATCGATGGCATCCCACGCCTCCTTGGCATCGCCCCGGGGCGGGTAGTAATCGATATGCACCTTGTGGGCGGATTTGCCGTATTGGCGCATGCCGGGAGAATAGCCCAGCACATCCGCCAGCACATCGGTCTTGTTCTCGAGCTTGCATGCGGCATGCTCCGGATCCATCAGGTTTTCGCCATCCGCGTTGCCCAGTATGTTCAGGCTGTACCACCCGTTGACAAACAGAGCCCGGGCCCGGAATGCGGCCGCCAGGACCACCTTGAAGTATGTCTGGCCGGTTTTGCCGTCCCGGCCGGCGATGGGAACGCCGGTTTCCCGGGCGGTATTTACGACCGACGGGATCTCGACGACATTGGGCGTAAAGTTGACAACCGGCACCCCCGCTTCCACCGCCGCCAGCACATAGGGAATATCGCTAAGGGGCGGCTCGCTGACCGCGGCATAGAGGTCTGAAAGGCTTGAAAAACGGTCCAGATCATGGCAGTTCCCGGCGGGCAGGAGGTTTACCAGAACCGGGACACAGCCGGGGCAGTCAGCCATGAACACCTTTATATCGGCTTTTATCTGATCGACCTGCGCTTTCAGCGGCGCGCCGGATTCCGGCGCCGCCTTTACCGGCAACCGGTCGATGGCATCTGCATAGGGCTGCCAGATGCCTTTTTCCAGCACCCCCTGCCGGACAAGCGCATCAGCTATAGAGCCCTCGCTTATATCCCAGCCGGCGATTTCAAAATCCTCAGGCTTGCCCAGCCAGGCAAACTTTTCGCCGGTCATCAGGTAGGGCAGAATCAGGTCCGGATTATCTTTTACCGCGCATACCGCTGCCGCCAGGGTCGAGCCGATCGCCCCCCTGATGCCCGCAGCGAGTATCAATACGCCTTTATTGGAACTATTTGTCATTTTATTTCCGTTTTATCCGTCTTAATCTTAGTCTTGCGCTTAATCTTAATCCCAAATAATCCCGGCCATTTTTACCCTCATCCCAGCCTTCTCCCAGAGGGAGAAGGGGGACTTAAGGAATCGGCCTGACTCAATCATACTCAGTCCCGCGTGAGCGGGACGGTTCTCGTACTCGTAATCGTACTCGGGATGCTTAAAGGCCGATTACGAGTACGAACAATGGCGAAACGAAAACATTATTCCCCGGTTCCAACAAGAGACACCGCCAGCACCGCCTCCCCCTTCCTCTCCTCCGCCTCACGCTTTTCATGAAGCTTGGCGACCCGCGTGCTTAAGCGCAGGGTATTGCCGGTCACGCTGAGGCTTGAGAGCATCATGGCCGTCACCGCCACCAGGGGATTTAAAAGTCCGCTCATGGCAATCGGAATGCTGACGATATTATATATAAATGAAAAAATCAAATTCTGCCGGATGGTTCGGGTCACATTTCCGGCAAGCGCATAAAAATCAAGAATCTGGCGGGGTTCATTGCCCATCAGGGTAATGGCCGAGGCATCCCGGAATGATCCCCGCCGCCACGCAGCGCTGGTAAATTTCCGTTTCCCTGAATTGCGCGGGGTCCGCCGCATCGGTTGACTCCATGATCATTATATACACCTGGCGGCAGCCATAGCAGCAGAACCGGAGGGTTTTACCGGAAATTTGGGCCGTGACCGCGCCGTATTTAAGCGGCAGGCCGCAGAGGTCGCAGGTTTCGGTGGTCATGACAGGCCGTTTTAAATCAAAGTCATTAACTTTAGCATTCCGCTCCCGTCATTTCGAGGAACGCCAGTGACGAGAAATCTTAAAAACATGTAATTGTAAGATTTCTCACTGCCGCTCGAAATGACAACCAACTCCATTTTCCCTCTTAAGTTAATGGCATTGAGTTTTAAATGATTAAATGATTCAGTGATTATTCGGTTTATGCGGTTATGGTTATAAGTATAAGGAACCGGTCCATGTCCGAAGGGGTTTTGACAAGGGAATAGAGCTTTTTCTCGCTTTCCAGGCTGCAGCCGGCGGTAAAGGCCAGGCTGCCCATGCCGGCGATTTTAAGAAAGGTGCGACGGTTCATTTATTAATCGTCTTTTTTCTTTTTAAACTGCGCGGTTTCGGTTGAATCGGCCATGGCGCCGGTGGCTGATTTGCCGCTGGTGATGGTGTTCAGCACCCGGTCGAAATAGCCGGTGCCCACAAATGCCTGGTGCGTAATCGCGCGGTAGCCGCCTTTTTCCTCATCCGCAAATTCCTTCTGCTGAAACCGGGAATAGGCCAGCATCCCCTCATCCTTGTAGCTCTTGGCAAGATCGAACATGCCCAGGTTCAGGGTGTGAAATCCGGCAAGGGTCACGAACTGGAATTTATAGCCCATGGCCCCAAGCTCCCGCTGGAACTTGGCGATGGCGGCGTCATCCATGTGCACTTTCCAGTTAAAGGAGGGCGAGCAGTTGTAGCTGAGCAGCTTATCCGGGAATTGGGACCGGATGCCTTCGGCAAACTTTTTCGCCTGCTCAAGGTCCGGCTCCGACGTTTCGCACCACACCATGTCCGTATACGGGGCATAGGCAAGGCCCCGGGCAATGGCGGATTCCACGCCGGGCTGCACCCAATGGTAGCCCTCATCGGATCTTTCCTTACTGATAATAAACGGCCGGTCCCGCTCGTCGATGTCGCTGGTGATAAGCTTTGCCGCATCCGCGTCCGTGCGGGCGATCAGGATAGTGGGCACGCCGCAGATATCCGCGGCCAGCCGGGCGGAAACCAGCTTGTTGATAAACTCCCGGGTGGGGACCAGAACTTTGCCGCCCATATGCCCGCATTTTTTGGCCGATGCCAGCTGGTCCTCGAAATGAACGCCCGCGGCGCCTGCCTCGATCATAAACTTCATCAGCTCAAACGCGTTTAACGGCCCGCCGAATCCCGCCTCGGCGTCGGCAACAACCGGCGCATACCAATAGGGGGCGCTTTCCCGGCAGTCCAGCACCTTGATCTGGTCCGCCCGTTTAAAGGCATTATTGATGCGCCGGACCACGGAGGGGACGCTGTTTGAGGGATACAGGCTCTGGTCCGGATACATCTCTTCAGCCAGATTGTTGTCCGCCGCCACCTGCCAGCCGCTTACATAAATGGCCTTAAGCCCGGCCTCCACCTGCTGGACCGCCTGGTTGCCGGTTAACGCGCCCAGGGCGGGGATGAAATTTTCGCTGTGAAGCAGACGCCAAAGCCGCAAGGCGCCGGCCTTGGCATAGGAATATTCCACTTGCAGGGTCCCCCGGAGGTTTAAGACATCGCTTGCTGTATAGGGCCGCTCGATGCCTTCCCAGCGGGGGTCGGTTTTCCAGGACTGCGCCAGCGCCTCAATTTCATCGTTGTTAATAAAATGGCAGGAAAGTCTGTCTTCAAGCTCAATCGCCTCTTCATTTATGGTCTTTGTCATATGCGTATCCCCCTTCGTTTAGTCAATATATTCATAGGCGCGTAAAGTCAAAAACTCCTCCAGCTCCGGATTTTCTATAATCTCGGTCAAGAGCCCGGCGGCCTTTTCATAATGGCCGCTGTCATAGGCGGCCGCGCCGATCCGCTGCTTAATATTTTCCAGCTCCTCGTTTTTGATCTGCCGGAAAAGCTCCATGGTCACTTCCGGGCCTTCGGCCAGCTTTGCCTTTGGATGATGCACCCACTGCCAGGTTTGCGTCCGGGCAATTTCCGCGGTGGCCGCATCTTCCATCAAAAAATTAATGGGCACGCAGCCGGTGCCGGAAAGCCACGAAGCCAGGTACTGAACCCCCACGCTGACATTGTTGCGAAGCCCCTGCTCCGTAATGGTGCCGTCCGGCAGCTTCAGCAGGTCGTCTTCGGTGACCCGGATATCCTCGCGAAGCTTATCGATCTGGTTGGGATTGGGCATGTTTTTATTGAACTCCTCCACGGCCACGCTCACCAGCCCCGGATGGGCCACCCAGGTGCCGTCATGGCCGTCATTGGCCTCGCGGATCTTATCCTCCCGGACCTTTTGGATGGCCGCCTCGTTGGCCTCCGGATCATCTTTTCTGGGGATCTGGGCGGCCATGCCGCCGATGGCATGAACCCCACGACGGTGGCAGGTGTGAATGGCCAAAAGGGAATAGGAATGCATGCAGTGCCGGGTCATGGTGATCTGGGACCGATCCGGGAAGAGGTATTCCGGGATGTTTTTAAACCGCTTGATAAAGCTGAAGATATAATCCCAGCGGCCGCAGTTTAACCCGGCCATGTGGTCTTTAAGTTCGTATATGATCTCGTTCATCTGAAATGACGCGAGAATCGTTTCGATCAGGACCGTGGCCTTGATGGAGCCCTGCGGAACACCAAGCATATCCTGGGCGCGGACAAAAATATCATTCCAGAGCCTTGCCTCCAGGTAGCTTTCAAACTTGGGAAGGTAGAAATAGGGGCCGCTGCCCTTGTCCAGCAGGGTTTTCGCGTTGTGAAAGAAGAACAGGCCGAAATCAAAAATGCCGCCGGCCACGGGTTTTCCGTCAACCAGCATATGTTTTTCGTTCAAATGCCAGCCCCGGGGCCGCACGATCAGCGTGGCCGGATTGTCGATCAGCTGATAGTGCTTGCCCTCGGGCGAGGTAAAATCGATGTTGCGGTTCACTGCATCCCGGAGGTTAATCTGGCCGTTGATGCAGTTTTCCCAGGTCGGGGTATTGGCGTCCTCAAAGTCGGCCATGTAGGTTTTGGATCCGGAGTTTAAGGCATTGATCACCATTTTCCGGTCCACCGGGCCGGTGATTTCCACCCGCCGGTCCTGGAGATCGGCCGGCACCGGCGCGCATTTCCAGTCGCTTTCCCGGATTTCTTTCGTCTCTTCCGGAAACCCCGGAAACTTGCGGTTGTCAATTTCCGCCTGCACTTTTTTTCTGCCTTCCAGGATGCTGTGCCGGCGCTCATCAAACTCCCGGGCGAGCGCTGCCACAAAATCGAGCGCTTCCGGGGTTAAAATTTCCTTGAACGCCCCTTCTGCCGGGGCCTTGATCTCTATGCCGCCTGCTTGTGTGGATTCAGCCATGCTTGCCTCCAAATATTTTTTGTTTTTGAATGAGACGATTCCCCTTTGCTTGACAGGACTAATTTGTTCTAACCGCAAAATCCATACCCCCGGTGCTGTTAACGCTAAGGTTG
>JBKHAE010000139.1:0-7637 GCA_046543065.1 Desulfobacterales bacterium
CGAGTACGAAACAAAGGCCTCAAACCAACCTACTTTGAGCTGGAATAAGAATTGGCCAATTTAGAGTAAGAGTAGGATTAAGACGGAAAATATGAATAAAGCGGACAATATTTGCGGAATAAAAATTTGCGGAATAACCGAGCCGGAGACGGCGGCTGAAATTGCAGAACTCGGGGTTCAGGCAATCGGGCTTGTATTTTATCCCAAAAGCCGGCGGTGCGTCACTCCCGAGCAGGCGCTTGAAGTGAGGCGGGTCCTGCCGGAAAAAATACAAACCATTGGCGTGTTTGTGAATGAACCAGCCGATATGATTTTAAAAACCGCCAGCCAAAGCGGTCTCACCGGCGTACAACTCCACGGCCAGGAGCCGCCGGAAGTGGTGTCCAAATTAAAAACACAGGGGCTTATGGTAATCAAAGCGCTTTACACAAAAGGCAGCCCGTCAATTGCCGAAGCGGACCAATATGCCGCGGATGCGTATTTAATCGAGTGCGCCCAAGGCAAACTGCCGGGCGGCAACGCCATGGCCTGGAACTGGCAGGAGGCCGCCGGCTTCGGGGACAACCACCCATTTATTCTGGCCGGGGGCCTGACCCCTGAAAACGTTGCTTCTGCCATTTGCGACGCCAGGCCCCATGTCGTGGATGTGAGCTCGGGGGTGGAAGCCGCGCCGGGCAAAAAAGACATGGATAAAGTTCGGGCATTTGTTTATGCCGTACAAGAATACAACTGCCTATACCCCATAAGGAGGATTTTCAATGCAAATGGGCGATAAATACGAAGAAAAATATGAAACCGGGCGGTTTCCCGATCCTAACGGCCATTTCGGCCCCTATGGGGGCAGATATGTGGCGGAAACCCTGATGCCGGCCCTAATCGAGTTAGAAGACGCTTTCCGCCGGTTTGTTCCGGACCCCGCGTTTCAGGCTGAATTCAAAGAGCTGCTGAAAAATTACACCGGCCGGCCCACCCCGCTTTTTTATGCGGAGCGGTTGAGCCGGCATTTAAACGGGGCGAAAATCTATCTGAAGCGCGAAGACCTCACCCATACCGGCGCCCACAAAATCAACAATACTTTAGGCCAGACCCTTTTGGCGCGGTGGATGGGCAAACAAAAGATTATCGCAGAGACCGGGGCCGGCCAGCACGGCGTGGCCACCGCCACCACCGCGGCCTATTTCGGTATGGACTGTAAAATATTTATGGGCGTTGAAGACATTGAGCGGCAGGCGCCGAATGTCAAGCGCATGAAGCTTTTGGGCACCGAGGTCGTGCCTGTGGATTCCGGCACCGGCACATTGAAGGACGCCATGAACGAGGCCATTCGATACTGGGTCTCGGAGGTCCGGGACACCTATTATGTGATCGGATCGGTGGCCGGCCCGCACCCTTACCCCGAGATGGTGCGCGAATTCCAGAAGGTTATTGGCGAGGAGTCCAGGCAGCAGATGCTTGAGGAAACCGGCCGTCTGCCGAATCTCCTGGTGGCCTGCGTGGGCGGGGGCAGTAATGCTATGGGGCTTTTTTATCCGTTTTTAAATGACGCTTCGGTGGAGATGCTCGGCGCGGAAGCTGCAGGTACGGGCATTGCCAGTGGCAAGCATGCCGCCACCCTTTGCGCCGGAAATCTCGGGGTACTCCACGGCTCCAAGTCCTATCTTTTGCAGGATGAATACGGACAGATCAAGGAAGCGCATTCCGTCTCAGCCGGCCTTGATTATCCGGGGGTCGGCCCGGAGCACGCCCTTTTAAAAGATTTCAAGCGGGTCCGTTATGTTGCGGTGGAAGATGACGAGGCCCTTGCGGCATTTCATTTATTATGCAAAAAAGAGGGCATCATCCCGGCGCTGGAAAGTTCCCATGCCCTGGCCGCAGCCATGCAGGCAGCCCAAAACCGGGCGCCCGGGGATATCATCCTCGTCAACCTCTCCGGCCGGGGGGATAAGGATCTGGGGATTGTCACCTCCCCGTCTTAATCTTAATCTTGCTCTTAATCTTAATCGAATGGCTATGGCATGTATCATTTGTTGATTTAAATGAAAAACGCTTAAAAATTAATCAATTGCAGTTAACTGTCATTTCGAGCGGCAGCGAGAAATCTTTAAATTAAGATTCCTCGTCGCTTGCGCTCCTCGGAATGACCGGGAGGACACTTCGTTTATGAATCGTATTCAAAACAAATTCAATGAACTAAAAGAAAACCACCAGGCCGCCCTCGTCGGCTTTGTCACAGCCGGGGATCCGGACATCAAAACCTCTCAGACGATCATCAAAGCCATGTGCGACAGCGGGGTGGATATTCTGGAACTGGGCGTTCCCTTTTCCGATCCCACGGCGGACGGGCCGGTGATCCAGCGCTCCTCCACGAGGGCATTAAAATCGGGCGTTTATTTAAAAGACGTCCTGGAAATGACCCGGGCGCTTAGAAAGACCAATTCCGTGCCGGTGATCCTGTTCAGCTATTACAACCCCATTATGGCCTACGGAATTGATGAGTTTTACCGGGATGCCCTGGAGGCCAGGGCGGACGGTCTGCTGGTGGTGGATCTGCCCTCTGAAGAGGCGGATGAACTGATCGGCCAATGGAAACCCGAAGAATTTGCCTTTATCCGCCTGGTGGCGCCCACTACGCCAAAGGAGCGCATGGCCATGATCACCCGGAATGCCTCCGGGTTTTTATATCTTGTCTCCAAAACCGGGGTGACCGGCAGTGAGGGCCTGGATACCACGGATATCCGCGTTCATACGGACACCCTGCGATCGGTCACGGATCTGCCCATATGTGTGGGGTTTGGGATTTCCACGCCGGAGGATGTGCGCGCCATATCCGATTTTGCCGACGGCGTGGTGATCGGCAGCGCATTTGAACGCATGATCGAAGAAAACCTGAACAGCCCGGATCTGCCGGTGATGATCGGCAAAATGACCGCGGAATTTAAGGCAGCGACGATAAAGCTTTAACAAACAGGAGGAGTTTTGCTACGAATCCGCAACGGTATGGCTGTTTTGACAATTGTTATATGCATGTTATGTGTGCCCGGCAATGTTGCCGCAGAATCGGAATCAGCGGCTTTATCCGACATGGAAACCCGCAAGCTGGGTTTTGACGAGATCATGATGGATGTGGTGGGCAGGGTGGAAACCTACCCCAAATATACCACCCAGCTCTTAAATATTGCCAACCGGAACTCCCAGGCCACCCGGGCCCGGTATGTGGGCCAGATGTCGGACCTGATCCAGGAATTTCCCGGTGATACCTATGACGGATGGGTGAAATGGTATAAAGAAAAACATCCGGATGCCATTGAAACGGCCACTGACCGGACCTATGAAATGATCAAAAAGATGCGGGCCGCCATGGCGGAGATCGACCGGGAAATGGTGCATCAATGGATTAGAGAGCTGGTGCTTGCCAAAACATATACCGGCATTCGGTTCCAAAAAAGCATCCTAAAGGAGCTGGCAGAAGATACGGATGAGACGTGGCGTATGGCGGCGCCTGCCGAGGAATCCCGGGGGATTGACGGCTATATCGGGACAATGCCGGTCTCGATTAAGCCTGCCTCCTACATCACCAAACCGGAACTGCAGGATGGTATCGAGCCGGAAATCATTTTTTATAAAAAAGTCCGCGGCGGGATACGGATTTATTATGATGACCTATAACCGCCAGAACTGGATGCCGTTCTTTTTCAACTCCCCGGGGTCAAGGATGGCCTTGACATCGATCAGGCAGCCTTCGGCGTTTAAAAGATTCGCATACTCCTGGATACGCATATCTTTATAGGCTTTATGCCCCACCGCCAGGATCACCGCATCCAGGTCTTTAAGCACCTCCCAGGGGGAGAGGACGATTCCGTAGGCGGCCCGGGCCTCTTCCGCATCCGCCAGGGGGTCGTGGACCATGGGGATGATGCCGTAGGATTCAAGCTCCTCCACAATACCGGTCACACCGGTATTTCTCAAATCTGCACAGTCCTCTTTAAAAGTCAGACCCAGGACGGCCACCCGGGCCTTTTTGATATTGCCGCAGATCCGTAGCATCAGCTTGACGGTTTTCTCGGCGATATATTTGCCCATGGTGTCATTGATGCGGCGGCCGGCCAGAATGACTTCCGGGTGGTATCCGGCAATTTCCGCCCGGAAAGTGAGATAATAGGGGTCCACCCCGATGCAGTGCCCGCCCACCAGGCCGGGGCGGAAGGGAAGAAAATTCCATTTGGTGCCGGCGGCTTTTAACACATTCGTGGTGTCGATATCGAGTTTGTCAAATATCACGGCCAGCTCGTTCATCAGGGCGATGTTTAAATCCCGCTGGGTGTTTTCAATCACCTTGGCCGCCTCAGCCTCCTTAATGCAGGTGGCGGGATAGGTGCCGGCGGTAACGATCGAGCCGTACACATCGGTCAGCAGGCTCAGGGTCTCGTCTGTGTCGCCGGAAACCACTTTGGTAATCGTCTCCAGGGTGTGATCTTTATCCCCGGGGTTGATCCGCTCGGGCGAGTAGCCCACGTGAAAATCGATTTTCCATGTAAACCCGGATTGCTCCTCCAGAATGGGCACGCAGACCTCCTCGGTGGTGCCCGGATAAACAGTGGATTCAAAAACCACGGTCGCACCCTTTTTCATATGCCGGCCCGCGGTCTCGGTAGCCCCGATGAGCGGCCGCAGATCCGGCTGCCGGGCTTGATCAATGGGCGTGGGAACGGCCACAATGATGACGTCCGCCTCGCTGATCCGCTGGGGATCAGACGTATATTCGAGCTTTTCCGCTGCCCGCATCTGCGCCCCGGTCAATTCGCCCATGGGATCGACGTAATGTTTGCAGCTCTCAATCAGCTTTTCCTTCAAATCATACCCGATGGTTTTATACTGCCGGCCGAAAGTAACAGCTACGGGCAGCCCCACATATCCCAATCCGATCACCGCAATCGTGGTCGCCTGTCTATCCATAACTAAATATAGCCTTTCTTTCCCAAAAAGAGCAGAATTTCCTGTGCCGCCTCAACCGGCGTCATATCTGTGGTATCCACCCGGATTTCCGGAAGCGCTGGGGTTTCATAGGGGTCATCCACACCGGTAAATCCCTTGATCAGGCCGGCCCGGGCCTTGGCATACATGCCTTTACGATCCCGCTTCTCGCATTCCTCTATGGGGGTGGACACATGCACCTCGATGAACCCGCCGTATTCTTCGATTACCCGCCGGATTTCATCGCGTGTGTACTGATAGGGCGCGATAGGGGCGCAAATGGCGATGCCCCGGTTCTTGGTGATTTCGCTGGCCACAAACCCGATGCGCAGGACGTTTATATCCCGGTGCTCCTTGCTGAACGAGAGCTCGCTGGAGAGATTGCGGCGCACGATATCGCCATCCAAAAGGGTTACCGGCCGATCCCCGATTTCTAAAAATTTGGAGTAAATCACTTTGGCAATGGTCGATTTGCCGGCACCGGACAGTCCGGTCAAAAACACGGTAAACCCCTGGCGCCGTGGCGGGGGATAGGCCTTCTGCAGTTCGGTGATCACCTCCGGGAATGTGGCCCACTCCGGAATCCGCCGGCCTTCCCGGATTCTTTTGCGGATATCCGTGCCGTTTAAGGAAATCCGCTGGCTGCCCTCGGGTACGCGATCCACGGACCGGTATTCATCCTCGAAGGGAAGATACACCATTTCTTCAAACGGAATGATTTCCACCCCGATTTCTTCACTGAATTCCGTAGCCACGCATCTGGCGCGGTCGCATTCATAGAAGGGGTTGCCGTTTTTGTCCGGCCCCGGGCTGGCATGGTCATGGCCGACAATAAAATGCGTGCATCCGTAATTTCTGGCAATAATGCTGTCTAAAAGCGCATCCCGCGGACCGGAAAGGCGCATGGCGAGCGGAAGCAATGACAAGACATGGGAGTCCGGGGGATAATGACTGGCCATCGCCCGGTAGCAGCGCACCCGGGTGTAGTGATCAAAATCACCGGGCCGGGTCATACCCACTACCGGAAGCAGCAGCAGATTGGCCCGGGCCTGGCGCATGGCCTTTGTAGTCATCTCGAATTGGGGCCGGTGCAGGGGGTTTCGGGTCTGGAAGCCCACCACCCGCTGCCAGCCGAGTTTGGCAAAAAAATGCCGGACTTCGGTGGGCGGCATCCGGAGCTGCTTGAAATCAAAATGGAGCGGGAGACTCACCACCTCCAGGCGCCCGCCCAGGTAATAGTCCCCGGCTTTGCTAAACAGATAGGCCACGCCCGGATGGGAGGGATCCCGGGTTTCAAAAACCCGGTCAGCTTCCTTTTTCCGATCCACCGGCCAGATATCCTCCACATGCATCACCGCCAGCATAAAGCCCTCCGGATCACGCAGGGCAACAGATTGGCCGGCCTCCAGATTGGAGGCGATGGATTCGCTGACATCCAGGCAGATGGGCATCGGCCACAAGGTCTGATCCTGAAGCCGCATCCGGTCAAGGACCGACTCATAATCTGCCCGCACCATAAAGCCTTGCAGCGGGGAGAAGCCGCCGATGGCCAGCAGCTCCAGGTCGCAGAGCTGACGGTCGTTTAAAATAACATCCGGCAGATCCTGGGCGATTTCCTTGAGAAGCTCGGCCCGCTCCTCATCCACCCGCAAATCCACCAGACTGCCGCCGTGGGCATCGTAGATGGTATCACTCATAACGATATTTTCTCTTTATTCATCACGTCCATTGCTTACAATAAACCAGGGGTTTTTCAAATCTTGCTTATTATACCGCAAAGGCTCTCCCGTATCATGACGATAAACCCGGGCGCCGGCAGTTTCCGCAATCACTTGGCCGGCCGCCGTATCCCATTCCATGGTGGGCCCGAGGCGGGGATAAATATCCGCCTTACCTTCCGCGATCTGGCAGAATTTAAGAGAGCTGCCGGCGGAGACAAACTCCACATCCCCGTAAATTCCCTTCTTCTCCTCCACAAAAGCCTCAACCTCAGGGGTCAGGTGCGAACGGCTGCCCACGATTTTATAAGTCCGGGAGGGGTCAATCTCCACCTCAAGCCGGGCTGCCGTATCCATCAAGCGGTCCACATCCGTATCGGTTTTGACGGCTTCCGGCGTCTCGATCTTCATCCGATGCGCGCCCCGGTCAAATGCCCCGAAATACAAAAGGAATAAAACCGGCACATAGATAACGCCCATAACGGCAATATGGTTTTCCACCAGTGCAATATTTATGGTAAACTCCCCGTTTCGTTTCACAAACTCCTTGGTGCCGTCCAGAGGATCAACAATCCAGAGCCGCTCCCAGTCCTTCCGGTCTTTATAAGCGATGTCTTTTCCTTCTTCGCTTAATACCGGGATATCGGTTGGCTCCAGGGCCTGGCTGATAATTTCGTGGGACCGGGTGTCGGCCAGGGTGAGCGGCGAATGATCCGATTTCTCGATCACTGAAAAGTCCTGGTTATAGACGTCCAGGGCTGCAATGCCGGCTGATACCGCAGATTTAATCATCACGGGCAGATATTCTATCATGAAACCTCGAATTCAATGGCTGTTAAATGTGTTCTCCATAACCAATTGCTTTTTCTAAGTCAATATCAATGAGTATTTAATCACGGCTAATTTGTTCTAACCGCAAAATCCATACCCCCGGTCCTGTTAACGCTA